>CAZMDI010000061.1:665-6961 GCA_964564995.1 uncultured Dehalococcoidales bacterium | reverse complement strand
GTATCCGAACGTTTGAGGACAGCACCCGATTTTCACTGGATCTTTCGTCGGTTCCGGTGATCAAGAAATTCAGTCATCTTCCCATAATTGTTGATCCGAGCCACGCAGCCGGCCATTATTCACTTGTTCCTGCGCTCGCAAAAGGCGCCGTGGCGGCAGGGGCAGACGGCTTGATGATAGAAGTCCACCCCAACCCCAGAGAGGCGCTTGTGGATGGGCTTCAGTCACTTACGTTATCGGATTTTACGAGGTTGATGTCTGAACTTGATCCGCTTGCTTGTGCAGTGGGTCGCAAGGTTTAATGCGGGAAACATTTGATATAAATAAGACAAGAATATAGGTTTACGGTATTTTTGAGGCAGTGATGATAACTCACCCAAAAGCGGAATGAATCGAAAGCAACAAATTCCAATCGTCAGGATTGTCAGGATTCCACTTCTCGGGAATCTTTAAATACTTGAATACCTGGAGGATAACGCCAGAGTCGTACTCCTCGTAGATTGGAATCCGTCATGCCTTGGATTTCAGGCACGTTTTGCCCCTCTTAAATTCAATGGCGTATATTATGTCAATCTTTATTAAGTCTAATATTGCTACACTACATAATATATATTGTGCGAACCAACAAAAAGGCCTTGAAAAAACTGGGTTAACATAACTAACAAGCTTGAAGATTGCTAGGGAGTGATATTCCCTAGGGTTAACACCGAGGTTAAGCGCCCCCGACTAATTATTTTAAATTCTTTGGTTATAGTGGAGGGTTGTTTACATGAGTTACGAATGCTTTCCCCTCAAACCACTCAAAAAGAAAAATAGAAGAACCGATAAACATAAATATCTTTGTGATTCGATATATTGCACGATTTATGTTTAATTATTTGTCAGTGATCAAATTCAACAAAAACCTCCTGATTATTGAGGGTTAAACCCTCGATGCGTCGTTAAAGGGGCGAAAATAGGCGCAAAGGTAGGATCTTCCCTCGCCTAAGAGAGTAATAGCTGCTAGATTTGGGCTACAGAGGCTCGTTTTGAGAAGGCTGTAAAAGGCTTGGAACCGTCTGCTCATCCACGACACGGTTGATTATTGCAAGCATTTTTTTAAGGCCCCATTTCTTCCCTGCGGAAATAAGAACTGTGTTAGGGTTCTCCCCCGCAAGATGATTAAGAAATGTCAGAGCGCGGACCTCATCCCATTGCTCGTTCTTGTCCAGGAGCAGGTCGATTTTATTCAACACCGTTACGCACGGTTTATTTTCCAGTCCGAGATCTTTTAAGATACCTTCGACGACGTGGGTTTGTTCGGCTGCATTATGTGAAGTTAAATCAACGATGTGAAGAATGGCTGTCGCTTCTGAAATTTCTTCAAGAGTCGCCCGAAATGCATCTACCAGGTCGGTTGGGAGTTTCCGTATGAAACCGACCGTATCTGTTAGCAAGATGGTCTTCATATCCGGCAGCGTCAGTCGTTTTGTGGTCGGATCGAGAGTTGCGAAAAGCTTATTCTCTGCCAGAACGTTCGCCTGACTCAGTGAGTTCAACAATGTGCTTTTGCCAGTGTTGGTATATCCTACGATGGCGACTATGGGGATACCGCTGCGCCGGCGGTTCTCCCTGTAAAGCATCCGGTGTTTGCGCACCTCTTCCAGATCTTTTTTGAGTTTGCTTATCTTGTTGCGTATCAGCCGTTTATCCGTTTCAAGCTGGGATTCTCCCGGTCCGCGTGTTCCTATACCTCCCCCAAGTCTTTCAAGGTGGCTCCATTGTCCGGCCAGTCGCGGTAGCAGGTACTGGTGTTGTGCCATTTCTACCTGCAATTTCCCTTCATGTGTGCGGGCATGGCGGGCGAAGATGTCCAGGATCAGGGCGACGCGGTCGATGATTTTAATCTTGAGAAGTTCCTCGAGCGTGTTCTGCTGACGCGGGGTAAGTTCATCGTCGAAAATGATCAGGTCCCAATCTGAGCTCTGCCGTTTAAGTATCAGCTCATCGAGTTTTCCCTTGCCGAGGTACGTAAGACCGTGCGGTTGATTGAGTTTCTGTATCATCCGCCCGGCAACCTGGGAGCCTGCTGTCCGTGTCAGTTGGGCCAGTTCTTCCAGCGACTCTTCCTCGGTCCAACCGTCCCTTTTGCCGGTGTCGACACCCACCAGGAAAGCTTTTTCCTGGGTTTTCTTGGTAGAATAAGTAGTTTTGGAAATGGCAGTACCTCGTTATATTAATGTTTTGATTTGAATCTGTTATGACTGTCCTGCCATGCCGAAAGCTTTGATAAAGCCTTTACCAGAGCGGCGTCCGGGAGAGTGAGCGAAAGGCGGACGAATCCTTCTCCGCTGGGTCCGTAGCCCGTTCCCGGTATCACCAGTACCCCCACCTGGTCCAGAAGGCTGGCCGAGAATTCCATAGACGTAAAGCCCGTTGGAATTTTCGCCCAGACATAAAGGCTGGCTTTCGGAGCCATGGCTGTACAACCGATATCGTTCAAAACGTCGACGACAAGGTCGCGGCGCCGCTGGTAGATATTGTTATGCTGGGTTATAACTTCCTGCGGGCCGTTCAGGGCTTCGATCGCCATGTACTGGATGGCCTGCGGGATGCCGGAGTCAAGATTGGATTTGACTCTTTTCAGGGCGTCTATCATGCTGGCATTGCCTACAGCCATGCCTATACGCCAGCCGGTCATGTTATAGCTCTTGGACAGCGAGTGGAATTCTATGCCGACCTCGCGGGCGCCTTCGGCCTGGAGATAGCTCACAGGTTTGTATCCGTCATAGGCCACTTCGGTGTACGGGCCGTCATGGCAGATAGCAAGGTTGTTTTGGCTGGCGAATTCGACGGCTCGGTTGAAGAAATCGAGTTCCGCCACCGCACCAGTCGGGTTGTTTGGGTAATTGAGCCAGAGAACTTTAGCCCTGCCTAATATCTCCTGAGGGATGGAGTCAAGGTCCGGAAGAAAGTGGTTTGCCTCGGTGAGCGGCAGGTAATAAGGATCTCCGCCCGCAAGTTTGCTGCTGATGGCGTAGACAGGGTAGGCAGGGTCCGGCACCAGTGCGACGTCGCCCTTGTCAAGAAAACAAAACGCTACATGGCCGATGCCTTCTTTGGATCCTATAAGGGGCAAAATCTCGCTGTTGGGGTCGAGGGTCACCCCGAACCGTCGCTGGTACCAGGCGGCCATGGCCTGACGTAATGCCGGCAATCCGTCGGTTTCAGGATATCTGTGATTGGCAGGGTCGCGAGCCGCTTCGCAAAGCTTTTCAATGATGTTAGGGGGAGTAGGGAGGTCTGGGTCTCCGATGCCGAAACTTATAACTTCTTCTCCACGGGCCCTTTTTTCGGCGATCTTCTTATTGATCTCCACAAATAAATACGGCGCAAGCTGATCCATGCGCTGTGAAAGTCTCATGTTTTACTCCTTTTTAATATCATAGTAAATAATCCGCTATTCGGGCCATTCGCCTGAAAAAACTGTTTCAGCCGGGCCTGTAAGGAAAGCCTCTTCTTTTTTATTCCACTTAACCTCGGCCATCCCTCCTGAAAGGGATATCTCGACTTTGGGGTCGCAGAGTCCATGCAGTTGCGCCGCTATCGCCACGGCGCATGCGCCGCTACCGCAGGCGAGTGTTTCTCCGGCACCGCGCTCCCAAACACGCATCTCTATCCGGCTGCGACTGAGGATGCGAGCAATTTCGAAATTCACTCCGTGGGGGAAAAGCTTATATTTTTCTACTGCCGGCCCGATGTTCTTCAACGGAAAATCGGCGACCGGTTCATCGATGAAACAAACGGCATGCGGGTTGCCCATCGAGACAAAGTTTAAGAGGAGTTTTTTCCCGGACATCTCCAGCGGATAATCTCCTGTCATTATGTCAAATAATTTGCCTTTCCCGGATTCGACGGCAACCGGGATATTTTTGGGGTTGAATTCAGGTTTCCCCATCCCGACCCGAATCAAGGAATTTGTTCCATCATTGATAAGACCAGCATCGCGGATCCCCGCCATCGTTTCTACGGTGTAATTGTCACCCGTTACCAATCCCCTGGCGACGAGGTACCTTGTAAAACAGCGGAGACCATTGCCGCAAGCCTCGGCTTCCGAACCGTCGGGGTTAAAAACGCGCATCCTGAAATCGGCCGTTTCCGAATTCAACAATATAAGCAACCCGTCAGCGCCGACTCCGAAGTGCATCTGGCACATGGTTTTGGCCATCCTGGACCAATCGCGGTCTTTGCCAATGGCATCAACCATTACGAAATCATTGCCAAGGCCTTGAAGTTTTGTAAATTGCATATATAGACCCTACGCTTTCAAAAATTCGGTAACGATTGTTTGTATTGTGGTATACGGTTCCGTGTCTACATCGAACCAGTGTATTCTATCATCTTTCGGACTGAACCAGTTATATTGCATACGCACCAAACGGTGGCTTTCATTCTTAATCTGCTGGATGGCCTCTTCCAGACTGATATTGCCCGGCAGAAAATTAGATATCTGTCGATAACCGATACCTGACATCGAAGGCAGTTCGGCCGCATAACCGCGGTTAATCAGGCCCCTGACCTCATCCACCAACCCCCGTTTCACCATCGAGTCGACTCGTTCGTCAATTCGTGCGTAGAGTGTCTCTCTTTCGGTCGTGAGCCCGATGACCAGTTCTTCAAAAGGAGGTTGGATTTTAGTCGGCTTGGGAGAGAGAGCGGGATCCCTGTTTATTTCCAGCGCTCTGATCACGCGGCGGATATTCCGAGGGTCTATGCGCACAGCGGCCTCCGGATCCAGGTTTTTCAATTCTTTGAAGAGATTTTCACCTTCGCCTCGTGACGCCCTTTCTTCGAGGTGTTTTCTATAAGTAAAATCCGGGACAACTTTCGGTATTTGCCAGCCTTCGAGCAGTGCCCACACGTAAAGTCCGCTGCCCCCGGCCAAGAATGGGGTCTTTCCCCGGGCGATAATCTCGTCTATCGCTTGGTAGCCCAATTCGAGGTAACGGGCCAGGTCAAACGACCCATCTGGGTCAATGATATCGATGAGGTGATGCGGCACGAGGTCTTGTTCTTCGGGCGTTGGCTTGGCTGTCCCGATGTTCATATACCTGTATATCTGTCGACTGTCGGCGGTGACCACCTCGCCGTTCAGGTCGTGCGCCAAACGCAGGGCAAGAGCGCTCTTGCCCACCCCAGTCGGCCCGACTATCGCCACTACACGTTTCATTACAACATTATAGAGGAAAGGCAGTTATCAGTTCGGCCCTAGATTCCCGTGAGTCCAGGTTATGTCAAAGAAAATCAATGGAATTTTCTGACAGATTTACGATCGTAACGCTCTAGAAGTTAATCATTTATATCATTCACAATCTTATATTAATTCACCGGACAGAAAAAATTACAAACACACTGAAAGAATTATTAAACACCCAAGCCAACCGGCATAAGACGGGTTGAAACCTCCAAGCGGATCCAAGTTTGATAAATTGCGGGGCACTGACCTATAATTACGTCTGCGTTGTGTTCCGACATGGAGAGGTGTCCGAGTGGTTCATGGTGCCGCTCTCGAAAAGCGGTTCCCGAGCAATCGGGACGTGGGTTCGAATCCCACCCTCTCCGCCATCTTTCTGTATAAGTTCAAGATATCCCAAGCTGAGATTAGAATCTTGTGTCCTGATGGTATATAATTAAGCGTTCCGCCGCGGAGAGGTACTGCAGTGGTTTAACAGGCACGCCTGGAAAGCGTGTGTCGGAGCAATCTGACCGCGGGTTCGAATCCCGCCCTCTCCGCCATTTTTAGGTATCTGTTTGACAAAGATTCTTAAATCATTTATAGTTTTTCCAATTGAATATTTGAAAAGGCTGAGAACAAGAATAGTAAGCTTTCCAGCGGGGTCCAGAGAGCCGGGTTAGGTGTGAGCCGGTGCCAGCGCAGAAACTGAATGGTCTTGGGAGCTGCCGGCCGAAAGCGAAAGCAAGTAGGTTTGGACGTAATGGGAACGTTATTTAACCCTGGGGTATCTTGCCGCAAGCAATGTACTCGAAAGAGAAGTTCCGAATATTTACGGGACAAAGAAGGGTGGCACCGCATTAGGAAGCCTCCTGCCCCTTCAAGGGTAGGAGGCTTTTTGTTGTAAGGAGGCCGAAATGCATTCCCGGTATTGGCCGCAGAGCCTGAAATAATTACATCAGCAACTTGAATTACGATTTTAGAATATATAAAAGGAGAGAACAATGGACACCATAAAGTATAACCTTTCTGAAAATGATATGCCGACGCGATGGTACAACATCCAGGCGGATTTGCCCAAACC
>CAZMDI010000061.1:0-655 GCA_964564995.1 uncultured Dehalococcoidales bacterium | reverse complement strand
AGGCCGAAATGCATTCCCGGTATTGGCCCGCAGGGCCGAGTATAATTTAAGCAACAGCCTGAGTTACAATCTGGAAATAATATTTGAAGGAGAAAAAATGGACACCATAAAATATAACTTGCCCGAAAAGGAAATGCCTACAAGGTGGTATAACATACAGGCGGACCTTCCCGAGCCTTTGGCCCCCTATCTCCACCCTGCTACCAAGAAACCCCTCGGCCCTGCCGACCTGGCACCCCTTTTCGCCATGGAACTTATCAAGCAGGAGGTCAGCCAGGAGCGCTACATCGACATCCCGGAGGAAGTGCAGAAGATCTACCGGCAGTTTCGGCCCTCACCGCTCTATCGCGCCCGGCGCCTGGAAGCGGCTCTTGATACGCCAGCGCACATCTATTACAAGTTCGAGGACGTCAGCCCCGCTGGCTCCCACAAACCTAACAGCGCCATCCCGCAGGCCTATTACAACAAAAAGGAGGGCGTAAAGCGTCTCACCACCGAGACCGGCGCCGGGCAGTGGGGCAGTTCTCTGGCCCTGGCCTGTAGTCTGTTCGACATAGAGCTCAAGGTGTACATGGTCAAGGTGAGCTACCAGCAGAAACCCTATCGCCGCATGATGATGGAAGCATAGGGGGCCTCGATTGTCGCGTCACCGTCG
>CAZMDI010000060.1:0-7045 GCA_964564995.1 uncultured Dehalococcoidales bacterium | reverse complement strand
CGACCTCGCCGACGCCGTCATCGATGCCTGCAAAGAAAAAGTAGACTTCAAGTTCCTCTACCCGAACACCATGCCTCTCAGACAGCGCATCGAAACTATCGCCAAAGAAGTCTATGGAGCCGACGGGGTGAGCTATACCCCTGATGCGCTCGCCAAGGCCGAGAAACTCGAAAAGGAACCCAATGCAAACGATATGTGCACCTGCATGGTCAAGACCCATCTCAGTCTCTCGCATGACCCGACCTTAAAGAACCGTCCGAAGGGTTGGACTCTGCCTATACGGGACATACTCACTTACGCGGGTGCAGGCTTTGTCGTGCCCGTGGCAGGGGATATCAAACTTATGCCGGGAACGTCTTCAGATCCCGCTTTCAGGCGTGTGGACGTAGACACGGATACGGGTAAGGTCAAAGGCCTTTTCTAAACCAGAAATCATCGAAAAATACGACCGGTGGACGCACCGCAACATACCTTTTGGAAATGGTGCTGGTACGCGATGAACAGGCATTCACAATAGTGGTAAGATATTCTCTGAGACCACAGAAGGTGGAAGGCATATGGCAGGATTTAAGGTGAAATATCAAGTTCGCTTCGAGCCCGACAATGTTGAAATCGAAGTGCCTGAAGGTACCAACCTCATGCAGGCAGCTATCGCGGCCGGAGTACACATAAACGCCAGTTGCGGGGGCGGGGGGACATGCGGCACATGTAACGTGCTGGTGAAACAGGGGCGTGTGGACGGCCGAAAGGGCAACAAAGTCTCCGAGATTGAATTCAATAAAGGTATGCGCCAATCCTGCCAGAGCACGGTGACGTCCGACCTCGTTATCGAGGTCCCCGCAGGCTCGCGGCTCTAAACATCCGTGCTGGCGCAGGAAAAGCTTACTGCTTCCGCAGCCGGTCAGGCGCTCGCGACTGGCTGGACCTTTGCCCCGCCACTGGAGAAACGTTTTCTGGAATTAACTCCGCCTTCTGTGAGCGACAATGCCTCTGACCTGACGCGTCTTCTTCGATGCATCGACAGGGATTGCCTCTACCCCAGAGTAGATGTAGATTTCAGCGTGACGAAGAAATTGGCGGAGGTCGTGCGTACAGGAGACTGGAAAGTTACCGCAACTTTTCTGAATGACGACGGGCAGCGGAAGCTGATAAACGTCGAGCCCGGAGATACTCGCAGAACTACCTTTTCTCTCGCCTTCGACATCGGTACCACGGCAGTCAGAGGGCAGATCTTGGACCTCAGCAGGGGAAGTGTGATTGCCCAGTCTATCGACTATAACGGACAGATCAGCTACGGGGCCGACGTCATTTCCCGCATTACACAGTGCCGTAAACCCGGCGGCCTTGAAAACCTGCAAAAAGCGGTGGTGGAAACCCTCAACAAGTTAACATCAAAAATGGTAATCAGCGCCAGGGTAGATATCAAGGACCTCAACCACGTGGTTGTGGCCGCCAACACGGTCATGGTACACCTCCTGCTGGGCCTCGACCCGGGGTTCCTCAGGCTTTCGCCTTACGTTCCCACACTGACAAATCCTCCGCTGGTCAAAGCCAGAGAGCTGGGGATCGACGCGGCGGAACACGCATACGTTTACACCGTCCCATCAGTCGCGAGCTATGTTGGCGAAGATATTGTCGCCGGCATCCTGGGAAGCGGCATATATCAGCGTCCGAAAGTGACACTCTATATAGACATCGGCACCAACGGGGAGATAGTGGTAGGAAATAGGGACTGGATGGTAACGTCGGCCGCATCAGCCGGGCCTACATTCGAAGGCGGGGGCATCAAGTGCGGGATGCTGGCCACCACGGGGGCGATCGAGGATTTTGAATTGGGCGAGGATGGAGGGCCGACCCTCAGTATCATCGGCGGCGGGAAGCCGTCAGGCATCTGCGGTTCGGGCATCATAAATATGGCCGCAGTGCTGCTCAAAAACGGTCTGGTCACGCAGGCAGGCAAGTATGTGACCGAAAAGAACGACCCCCGTATTCGGGCCGGCGAAGACGGTTATGAATATGTCCTGTCCTCGTCTAAACAGAGCGCGACAGGCAGGGACGTCGTATTTACCGAGATAGACATGACGAACCTCATGCGTGCGAAAGCAGCGCTTTACGCAGGCTACCAGACGCTCGTAAAGAGTGTCGGGAGCCGCATGGAGAGCATCGACGAAGTGGTCATCGCCGGGACTTTCGGCAGCCGCTTGAACATGGAGAACGCCATCACTATCGGTTTGCTGCCCGACCTGCCGCGGGAAAAATTCATTTTCATCGGAAACGGCTCGCTGCTTGGGGCTAGGCTCATTTCATTCTCAACAAGCCTCCTGCATGAAAGCGGTAAGGTGGCAGCCATGATGACCAACTTGGAACTGTCTGATAGCGCAGAATTCATGTCTAATTACACGGCGGCCATGTTCCTTCCCCACACCGACTCCTCCCTGTTCCCATCGGTAAGCCTGAAAGGGGATAGATGACTTTTTCCATCGCGATAGCAGGTAAGGGCGGCAGCGGCAAGACCACAACTTGCAGTTTAATGGTTCGCGAACTTAAAAAACGGGGGCTTACGCCTGTTCTGGCCGTAGATGCCGACGGCAACGCCAACCTGCATGAAAGCCTGGGGTTGAAACTTCACGAAACCATCGGTTCGATACTCGCAGAATTCAATTCTGATAAAATCAGCATACCGTCAGGGATGAACAAGGGCGCGTTCCTCCAGGTCCGTCTCAACCAAGCGGTCGTCGAAAGCACAGGGGTTGACCTGATATCGATGGGTCGCGGGGAAGGCACGGGCTGCTACTGCTACGTGAACAGCGTGCTTAAGGATTTTATCGACAAACTCAAGGGAAATTATAGATCTATGGTGATGGATAACGAGGCCGGGATGGAACATCTCAGCCGCCGCACCACTGAAAATATCGACGAACTTCTTATAGCCTCGGACTACTCGGTGAAAGGCATCAGGACAGCTTCACGCATCCGTGAACTGGTAGACGAGCTCAAACTAGAGGTAAAACGTGTCTCTTTCATCATCACACGCGTCCCTGGAGCGGTTGACGAGCAGATCTTACGTGAGTTAAAGAGCCTGAATATCGAACCTATCGCCTTCATACCGCTTGACACCGAGATCCAGCGCTTCGACCTGGAGCAGCGCTCGCTCCTCGAAATGCCCGACTCATCGCCGGCAGTGCGTGCCGTGAACAAACTGATGGATATTTTGTCAGCACCGGTGCTTCAGGGGGTTAGAGATGACAGCTAAAATCATCAACGGTACCGAAATAGCGCGGCAGATCACCGAAGAAGTACGCAAGGAGGTCGAAGACCTCAAAACACTTCACGGCGTTACGCCCGGACTGGCTACCGTGCTGGTGGGCGAAGATCCGGCCTCGCAGGTTTATGTCGGCAGCAAAGTCAAGATGTGCCAGAACCTGGGCATCTACTCCGAGCGTATCGATCTGCCCGCAGATATATCGGAAACAAAACTTCTTGAGGTGGTGGAAGGCCTCAACAATAACCCCAAAATACACGGGATACTGGTCCAGGTCCCTCTGCCCAAACACATCAACGAAGGCAATGTGCTTTTCGCCATCGCCCCCTCCAAAGACGTTGACGGCTTCCACCCTGTGAGCGTCGGGCGCATGGTCATCGGAGAACCCGGGTTCCTGCCCTGCACCCCGCACGGCATCCAGGTCCTGCTCGAACGGAGCGGTATCGAAACAGAGGGGAAAGAAGTTGTCGTTGTAGGAAGAAGTAATATAGTTGGAAAACCCATCGCCAATATCCTGCTGCAAAAAGCCAGGGGAGCCAACGCGACGGTGACTGTCTGTCACAGCTCCACCAAGGACATCGCAGGGCATACCCGCAGGGCTGACATCCTCATCGCGGCGATAGGTAGACCCAGGTTCATCACCGCCGACATGGTCAAGGAAGGCGTAGTCGTTATCGACGTCGGTACAAATGAAGTTGGACGGACGCCGGAAGGCAAACGCATATTGGCAGGCGACGTGGATTTCGCCTCCGTCAAGGAAAAAGCCGGCGCCATCACTCCCGTGCCGGGTGGTGTCGGGCCCATGACGATAGTGATGCTTATGTCAAATACAGCCAGGGCAGCCAGGATGGCAGCCGGGCTCGCCTGAAGGGATAACATTATGAACGAAATATCAGAAAACGCGTCCATCAGCAGCATTCCCATCCTGGGCGAAACCTTCGAACCGGGCAAACCCCAAAGCAAGGACGACGGTCACTGGCGTCAGAAGCTGGGCACACGCGCCGACGAATTGAAATACCTCGAAACTGCCGAACGCTATTGGTACGGCAAAGACTGGCCGGGCAGCGAAAAACGTAAAATGCCGGCGTAAATATTCTATAACCTTCGAATTATTGCTTTAAAAAACCCGCTATTATATCGAACTTAAATAATTAAAATTAGAATTCTGAACCATCGGGGAGGCAGGCATGGCTCTTGAGCTACCTAAGTTAAATTACAGCGGAAAAATCAAGGAGATATCCCTCGGCAAGGGGGACAAGGCGATAACGATGGGAGGGGAAACCAGCTACCCTTTCTTTACTTTCGAAGGCGTGATGCCGAACCTGCCCAGAATAGCCATGGAAGTCTATGACACTCCGCCCCAGGATTGGGCCCCTGCCGCGCTTGAACCGTTTACCGAAGTCACGGGCGACCCGGTGGCATGGGCGCAGAGATGCGTGGCGGACTACGGGGCGGAAATGATCTGCCTCCAGCTTGCCAGCACCGACCCCAACGGAGCCAATGCAGATGCCGAAACAGCAGCAGCTACGGTTAAACGGGTGGCGGATGGCATAAGCGTCCCGTTGATCGTCTGGGGCACGGCCAATCATGAAAAAGATACCGAGGTGCTCAGGAGGGTTTGTGAAGTGGTGCAAGGCCGAAAACTGGTCATCGGCCCTGTTGAGGAAGGCGATTACAAAAAGATCGCGGCCGTGGCCCTGGGCTACGGTCACACCATAGCGGCCTCGTCCCCGATAGACATCAACCTAGCTAAACAGCTGAACATCCTCTTAAGTAACCTTGGTGTGCCCGACGGCCAGGTGATGATCGACCCAACCGTATCCAGCATCGGCTATGGTATCGAGTATTGCTACTCCGTGATCGAGCGCATCCGCATGGCTGCCCTCACGCAACAGGACGAAAAACTCGCCGCGCCCATAATTATCAACATCGCACGCGAGACCTGGAAGAGCAAAGAGGCCAAACTGCCAACAGAACAGGACCCCAAGCTGGGCGACGTTCGCAAACGCGGCATTATGCTCGAAGCAATGTCGGCATGGGCCTTGCTGCTGGCAGGCGGCGACGTAGCCGTCATGCGGCATCCCGAAGCCATCAAACTCGTTAAAAATATGATAACCGAGATGGCCCGGCCCTAGACGTTTTTGGAATATCCCGCCGGTCGGTGTCCTTCCACCGGCTGGCTTTTATACCGGAAGGCACTCGCACCTCCGGTAAAATAACAAATAGGAGAACAAGATGGCTGAAGAAGAACGTAAACTGAGTATCGACCCGGCGACCAACGAGATGATCGCCAAGGCCAGGGCTGACGGGGCATCTATCGCCTTCGACCGGGCCGAGAAAATGAAAGCCTGCCCCATAGGTCAGGAAGGCAGCTGCTGCCGGGCGTGCAGCATGGGGCCTTGCCGTGTCCCCGCAGGCAAGAACAAAGACGAGACGGCCGAGGAAAGGGCACGGCGCAAGGGCGTTTGCGGGGCGACCTCAGAGACTATCATCGCCCGCAACTTTACGCGCATGATCGCAGCTGGCTCCGCGGCCCACAGCGACCACGCCCGCAAGGTCGTCGAAGCCTTCCTGTTGACGGCGGAGGGCAAAGCACCCGGGTTCAGCATCAAAGATGAGCAAAAACTGCTGGCGCTGGCTCTTGATTTCGGAGTCGAGATCGGAGAGCGCAGCAATGAAGCCATCGCCACCGACATCGGGAAGCTGGCCCTGCAGGAATTCGGGCAGCAGAACGGGGAACTGCGGTTGATGCGCAGGGCTCCGCTCAAACGCCAGGAACTCTGGCGTAAACTGGAAGTCGCCCCTAGGGGGATCGACCGCGAAGTGGTTGAAAGCATGCACCGCACTCACATGGGCGTGGACATGGACTACCACAGTCTGCTGGCTCAGAGCATGCGAACTGCCCTCGCCGACGGCTGGGGCGGCAGTATGATCGCCACCGAACTACAGGACATCATGTTCGGCACTCCCACCCCGGTCTTCAGCCAGATAAACCTCGGAGTGCTTAAATCCGATGAAGTAAACATCATCATCCACGGCCACGAAGCTAACCTGGCCGAGATGCTGGCAGTGGCCTCCCAGGACCCGGCAATGATAGATTATGCCAAAAGCAAAGGGGCCAAAGGCATCAATCTGGCGGGGATGTGCTGCACAGCCAATGAAATACTGATGCGTCACGGGATCCCTATCGCCGGGAACTTCCTGCAGCAGGAACTAGCAATAGTCACGGGGGCCCTTGAAGCTCTCGTGGTTGACGTTCAGTGCATCATGCAGAGCATTCAGGACGTCGCCCAGTGCTATCACACGAAAGTCATCACCACCGACCCGCGCGCGCACATCACAGGAGCCGTGCATGTAGAGTTCAACGAACACCACGGGCCTGAAATCGCCAGGAACATCCTGCGCATGGCCATCGACAATTTCCCCAACCGCGGCAACAATGTGCATATCCCTGACGTCAAGACCGACCTGATCGCAGGTTTCAGCCATGAGACCATCAGTTACCTGCAAGGCGGGATTTTCCGGGCTTCTTACAGGCCGCTGAACGAAAATATCATCAACGGACGCATACGCGGCGTGGCCGGTGTGGTAGGCTGCAATAATGCCCGTGTGACGCATGACGACGTACACGTTCGGCTGGTAAGGGAGCTTATCAAGAACGACGTCTTGGTCCTGCAAACCGGCTGCTCCGCTATGGCCTGCGCCAAGGCAGGGCTGATGCTGCCCGAGGCCGCCGCAGAGGCCGGCCCGGGATTGCGCTCGGTTTGCGAAGCATTGGGTATC
>CAZMDI010000059.1:0-7134 GCA_964564995.1 uncultured Dehalococcoidales bacterium | reverse complement strand
ATGGCGCGCCCCCAGCGAGCGGGTTGGCGGTGGCCAGGATGGTGGGCCACATAACCTATATGAGCGACGAATCCATGAAGGAAAAGTTCGGAAGGCGCCTAAAGAACGAGCGCCAGCCTTTCAAGTTCAACGCCGATTTCGAAGTGGAAGGCTACTTGAGGTATCGCGGCAAGAGCTTCGTGAAAAGGTTCGACCCGAATTCCTACCTCTACGTAACCAAGGCGGTGGATTATTTCGACATGCTGGGCGGTAACAGCCTTAAGGGGTTGTTGAAAGGCAACGGGATGGAAGTGATGGTTATCGCTTTCAAATCCGACTGGCTGTACCCGCCATACCAATCACAGGAGATGGTGAAAGCCTGCAAACAGGCCGGTCTGCGCGTCACCTATTGCGAGGTGGATTCTACTTACGGGCACGACGCTTTCCTGCTGGAAACTGAAGAAGAAACCCACCTTATCAAACATTTCCTCGAGAAAGTATCAGGCAACGGGGGCGGGGCGTGAGTGCAGACGTAGTTAAACTGGAATATGACATCATCACCGGGTGGGTTGAAGAAAAGTCTTCGGTGCTGGACCTTGGCTGCGGAAACGGCGATCTGTCGGCCCGTCTCGCGAATGAAAAAAAGGCCGTGGTTCAGGGTATCGAGATAGACGAGCAGGCGGTTTATAAATGCGTGGCTAAAGGCATAAGCGTCCTGCACGGGGACATAGATACGGGACTGGCTGATTACGGAAACAAGTCATTCGATTACGTCATACTCAGCGAAAGTTTTCAGCAGGTGAAAAAACCGGCACCGGTGCTGGAGGAAGCGCTGAGGGTGGGGAAGAAGGTCGTAGTCAGTTTCCCCAATTTCGTCCATTATTCTGCGCGTTGGCAACTATTTTTCGAAGGGACAGTGCCTGTCACGCCTTCACTGCCGTTTGACTGGTACGACACCCCTAACCTGCACTTCTTGAGCATCAAGGACTTTCAGTGGTTCTGCCGCAAACGGGGAATAACAATCGAGAAAAGCGGTTTCGTGGGCAGGGGAGGAAGGGTAAAGCTGATACCCAACCTGACGGCGCTGGTAGGGGTATTCCTTATCTCGAAAAGCTAAAGTACAAGGCAGCTGTCAGCTATCAGCTTACAGCTTACGGCCTCCACCTTTCATACTCAAACACGCCTCGCGTTGGCATTGTCGGACTCGCTCCGACAACCCGGATATAAATGGTTCTGGATTCCCGGTTCTCACGACCGGGGACGACAATTATGTTTGAAGGCAGCCAACAACAACCCTCTAGCGTTAGATAATGGTTGGGGACGAGATTGACGTGTCGCTGGGCTCCTCGCAAAGACAAAACGAGCTTTCAGTATTCAGCGGTCAGCCTTCAACTTGAGGAACGTCCGGGCCGCGGGGGGGACACGGTAATAGGAGTGGATCTCTCGAGCCTCGAGGACAAGGACCCCGGTGAACAGCCCGGGGACGGCCATGGATGACAATTAGTTCAGTTTTGCCAAAAACAATATCACTTTGATAACTTTCACCAGTATGCCGACGCACAACCCGATGATAATCAGTCCGAATACGAGAGGTAGAAGCCACTGCAGCATATCTGCGACGGCGGTAATCGGGATGGGGCTGAAATCGAACGGGAATATTACAATGAGAGATGAGATCGTCCAGATGGATAAAATATCTATGGCTATCCGGATGAACTGCCGTACAGGATAAGAATCGACGACAATCATGATGACGTACCCGATTATCGATATCAAGAGTGCCGTGGTCACGATGGGTTGCCATAGCGAGAAATCAGTCGTAGTCAGCGGGAATCTTGTTAAGATTTTGATCCCTGGTTCAGCATGATAGTAGGCAATGAAATCAGAATAGAAATTGAAAAAGATGATGAGAACGAAGTTCCAGGAGATAGCGAATGAATACGCGGTTATCCGGGCGCCCCTGTGCAAACTGTCGCGCAACTCGGGGTCCCGTTCACGGCGCTGACGAAAGCCTTTCTCTTTGGCCTTTTGCTGTGCAGCGGAGGCGGGAGTGCCGCATTCCTTGCAGAATTTGTCGTTTTCCCCGAGCTTCAATCCGCAGTTAACGCAGAATGCCATGCTTCCTCCGTTATTACGGCGGCATTATAACACGATTATGCTAAAGCGTGAATATCCAATTTCAATAATCCTACAGTTTGTGGTCTATTTGACAAAAATTGGGGGCCTGTTTGTAGGGAAAATCCTTGATAATGTCATTGCAGGGCGACGAGACCCGGCAATCCAGATTAATACTCTCGTCGGTATGTTATAATTCTTTCGTATTTGTCTTTGCGCCTGTAGCTCAGTGGATAGAGCATTGGTCTTCGAAACCAAGTGTCGTGGGTTCGACCCCCACCAGGCGCACCACTTATCACGCCTAAATTGACCCCTTTTAGCCGTTATGTCACCAGGCAATAACTAAAAAAGATAACGGAACGATAACCGAGGGGGTTTATTAAACTCTTTTATCACAATATTTAGATCCAGACCTACATCAAAAAGGCTGCCTACCACCTTCATTTGTTAACCGCTGTTTCCACCCATTATTTGAATTCTATTACCCACCGTAGTGTACTCGAAACCCAAGGATCCCTTTGAGGGAATAAACGGTAATGTAATTTTGACGACAGTGGTATAATAACCCACCATATTTATTCCGGTAAGACCAGGGTCCGTACGCCAGTGTTCTTGTTGTCAAATGCTGAACAGGAGGGTCAGAAATGGCAAAGCTTGGCAAAGATGAATCAAGGCAAATAACCCGCCGCGAATTCTTGAAAGATGCTGCTCTGGTTATTGGCGGTGCTTCCATAGGTTCGATACCGCTGCTGAGTTCATGTGGACCCGTGAATAGCGCCAGATCAATAGTAAAGTCGTTTATCCCCACCACTTCATCTTCCCCGGCACCAGCCGCAGCCTCACCGAGGGGTATAACGGGGACCATCACCACAGGTAGCACCCTTGCTGCCAGTACGACTTCGGTACCCCCGGGTGGCGGGGTTATCACCGTCAATAAGCCAGGAGATCCTCTTGATGGGATGAAACTGATAATTCCGTCAGGGGCTTACACAGACTTAAAACAGTTCAAGATATCTTACGCCCCAATAACTGGAAATTCTTTCGGTCGGGATTTCAACCCCATCACTCCTTTGATCAGCGTTGATAACGGGGGACAACTTGCCGTTGGGATGATGCAGATAACGCTTCCCGTAAACATCCCTGCCGATTCCTTTGCCATGGGCTTCATCTATGATAAAACCAGTAAAACACTGGAAGGCATGCCGCTTCTTGCCCAGAACGCCAACTCTATTACGGTGGGCACTCGTCACTTCTCCGATTTTCTTATCAGCCTGATACCCAAGCTAAATTTGAAGAAAGATATCGATACCCACTTCCGACCGGGGATAGACGACTGGGAATTCACTAACTACGGCTCTTTTATCGCTCCCGGGGGTCACTGTGCCGGGCAATCCATGACCTCCATGTGGTATTACTATACCCAACCTGACGGCAAGGACCTCACATTATACGGGCGCTACGACAATAACGGAAACGCTCCCGCTACCCCCGCTTTATGGCAGGACGATTCCCTAGGCTACCGTTTTGCATCCATGATTCAGGCAGATAATTGGGATAACTTTGCCACCGACTTTTGGCAGAACCTTTCGAAAAACATCAGCGAGGAAGACACCTGGAATGCCTTTGCTTACGCCATGCAGCTTACCGGTGAACCACAATTGGTTGCTATCTTCAGCAGTGCCGGTGGCGGTCACGCTATGATCGTTTACCGCATTAGGGACGGCAATCTCCTTATCGCCGACCCCAATTACCCGGGCAATACCGAGCGGCGCATCCTTTACACCTTCGGCGAGTTCATACCATATAGTTCAGGTGCCAATGCCAAAGAAATAGCTGCAGGAAAAGGTAAGGCTTACGAAACTATTCAATACTGGGCCAAATCCACCATAGTGGATTTCTCTCATATCTCGACTCGCTGGGTTGAGCTAAAGAGCAAGACCATCGGCAATGACCTGTTTCCACTGTACAAGATCGTATACATGGACGAAAAGGGACAATACCAGGAACTCAAAGATGGCACAACCGTATCGAACAAGGCGATCATCATCGCTGCAGATTTCAATGGTACGCGCGTGGGGCTGAATGTATTTAGAGATGGGAAAGAACTAATGTGGGATGTAAAAACAGCCCGCGAACTGAACCAGGGAAACAATCTGCTCGGTATCTATATTACAAAACAAGTGGGTAGTGAAGCCGAATACGTCGACTTCCAGTATATCAATGTAATTTTCGGCAGCCTCACCCTGAAACCTGCAACACAGGAGGCCGCACCCAATAAGACCATCTCATTCCAGCTCGAACTTTCACAACCAGCTCCAATCGGAGCGCATTTCGAATGGTTCGTGGACAGTGTACTCAAGAAAACCGGTCTTGATTTGAGCATTGAGGTTTATTTCCTGGACGTCGGTACCCATACTATCGTCGCCAACGTGGTGGATAGTGCTGGGAAAGTAGTGTTACAGGCGCAAGGATCCGCAGTAATCAAAGCTGCCACCACCACCGCCTTCACCTGGAACAATCTCACCGTCCTGCAGAAGATGACAACTTTGAGTTTTAATATAAAAGGGAAGTGGATCCCAACCTCCTGGTTATACAGCACTGGAGAAAAAACGACAGATTCATATTTCGAGTTTGTTTCACCGTCAATTGCTGACACTACCAGTGTGGGGATCACTTGGAGCGGTACGTCCTTCAGCGGGAAAAAGGGGCCCAATTCGTATGGCTCCTACGAGCAGTTAAGTGGAATTGTATCCGCTGATGGGAATACAATCTCATCTCTCGTATGGACTTATGTATACAAATCCGCCGGAGAAGGCAGTCAGGGCGTTGGCGCATGGACAACTGACGCAACTACTACCGTAAAATTGCAGAACATACCGGTAAACCAGCTCGTATTCGAGAAGGCGACCTCTACCACGTTTAGTTTTTACAAATACGGCCCCGAAGTCAAAAACCTTGTTTCTGAGTTGACATTCCATTCCGTAACCTTGCGCGTCGGGAACAAGGAGTCCGAAAGCACCGCTTCGGCTACTTCAATCAAATGGGATGATACCAGTTTCCAGGGTAACCCGGGGTTAAATATAAGTATGAGGTAGTGGCTCGGAAATACACATGTTAAATGGGGAAGTGCATGGTATTAACCTTAAAAAAGTGGCGTCCTTGGGGCGAGTCGAACGCCCGACACTCGGTTTAGGAATACCCGCTCGAGCCTTTTAACCAGCCTAAGCAGCGCAATTCAGTGAACTGAATATTATTTTCGTTCCCTTACTTTACGTCTGGAAACCCAACCAACGTCGTCCGAGTTATTTACAGCGTAACGGCGTGGCTGACCATGGTGAGGTATTTACTGCCAGGCGGGAGCATATTCTAATTGCGAAAGGCTGAATTATAACGCTTGACGTTTAACGTTACACGTTATATAATCCTTTTATGATTAAGACTTTCAAGGATGAGGAAACTCAGAGGGTCTTTAACCGCGAACGGTCTAAAAAGCTACCGCCCGATATCCAGCAAGTAGCTCTACGCAAATTACGTATGTTAAACAATGCCTTTACCATTACCGACCTACGGATCCCGCCGGCCAACCGTTTGGAAAAACTCACAGGAGATAGATCTGGGCAATACAGCATTCGGATAAATGACCAATGGCGCATTTGTTTTGAATGGAAAAGCGATAATGCCTATGGCGTTGAGATTGCAAATTATCATTAGAGAGAGAAATATGAAAAAAACTGATAAACTGGCTCCGGTCCCACCTGGGGAAGTGCTATTAGAGGAGTTTCTCAAACCCATGGGGATTAGCCAGAATAAACTTGCCCTTAAGACTAGTGTCCCGGCACGACGCATCAATGAAATTGTCTTGGGTAAACGGCGTATTACGGCTGATACCGCGCTCCGATTGGGGCTGTATTTTGGTATTACGGCCAAATTCTGGCTTGGGTTACAAACGGATTACGATTTAGATGTGGCTTCAGATGCGTTAGCCGACCATTTAAAGCACGAAGTGACGGCATATGCCGCTTCCCATTAGGGGAATCCCCTATCAACCTCGAATCAATCTTATCAGCTTAAATAAAAGAGGCCCCCTTAAAGGGGCCTCTTTGTTAATGATGGTTATGAACTTGATTTGAGCTCTTTTGTTGGATTTTAGATTTCGTTTAAAGGCCCTTCTCTCTCGCAAGCTTTTCAGCCTGCTGCATGATATCCTCCAACACGGCACTTCTGGTCGGTGGTAAGAACCGAAACAAAACTCCGAATCGCAACGATGGCAGAGATCATGCCGGCCATCGAGGACTTCAAGGAAAAGGTCAAAGTAGAGGCGGCTAAGGTTATCCCCACTTATGATGAGACCATAGCCAAATTAGAAAAGATGGAGAAGGCCGAAAAGCCCAAGCCACCCAAGACCGGAGTCTGCAAGCTGCCTAACCAGAAGGGTGCACCGACTGGTTTAACCCGCTATTACTGCTTTGACTGTAGCAGCCACTTCCCTGCCAAAAGCGACATCACAAACCCTGCCTGCCCTAACTGCCACCCCGCATAGTTCCAAGGGGTACCGGGCACCCGCTCCAGAAGTCAGGATGCCCGTAGGACTAACATTGTAAGTGGTACAACTATTGGGGGCAGGTCAGTCGAAGTCAGCGAACTTCCCCTTGATTATCATCTGATGGCGCCTTTTAAACCATCGTATGCGGAGAACTACAGTCTGCATTGTGATCTGACGCCTGAAGATAATAAGACAAAGCCATGAAACAAAAAGTGTATATGACGCCCAACCCCGCCACTCCGAATAACCCGGTTGAGTTCGATGAAAAGATATGCAACGGGTGCAACCAGTGTGGCGAGATATGCCGTAACGACGTTTTGATGTCGAATCCCGCGAAGGGCAAGCCGCCGATAGTGCTTTATCCGGATGAATGCTGGTATTGCGGCTTCTGCGTCCAGGAGTGCAAAAGGCCTGGTGCCATCAGCATGATCCATCCTCTGAACCAGAGTATCCCCGTATCCTGGAAACGGGTGAATACCGGAGAGAATTTCCGGTTG
>CAZMDI010000058.1:0-7138 GCA_964564995.1 uncultured Dehalococcoidales bacterium | reverse complement strand
TTCGCCGATTATGTTAGTTTTAGGCCTCTATGGACTGCTAATCGTCATCCCGAGCTGGGCCGTGGTAGTTCGCCGCCTGCACGACACCGGGCGCAGCGGCTGGTGGATCTTCGTCAGCATAATTCCTCTTGTCGGGGTGTTCATACTGCTGTTTATACTGTTATCTGACAGCCAGCAAGGCAATAACCAGTACGGTCCGAATCCCAAGTATCCCGGCATGGCGCAGGGAGGATATCCGCCCCAGTATGCAGCTCCTTATCCAGCACCATATCCGCCTGCTCAGTATCCGCCTCCGCAGGGCGGATTTTGCCCGCGCTGCGGCGGACAAAATGCTGCGGGTGCCGGTTTCTGTCAAAACTGCGGAACCAGACTGCGATGACATCGAATCCCCTGGCCGTGGTCGAAAATTACCCGCTTCCACTATCCAGCTTTCCGCTGGAAGGAGAAGGCTGATTAAATGATGTATTCCAACAACAGATGGGGAATGAGAAGAAGACGCGGTGGGAATTGCGGATGTAATTTAATAGTCCTTTTACTTTTTGCCGCTTTTATTATTTATGTTTATTTTTACATGCAAAAATAACAGCTTATCCATGATTTACCCAGTAGACTAAATCCACCCTATGCCACTTTTTGGTTACGGTTGATGTGCTGTAATGCCTATGCGTTTGGATTCGGTCTAGCTTTCAGAGACGGGTTCATCGCAGAATCTACGGCGAACTTTTTGCAATCCCGGATATGAGTCAGGGTGTTGACCCACTCGAGGTGGGCAAAATACTCAGTACCTGTCGGCACAACACCACCTTTGTCTTTGTCCAATGCCTTGATCAGTAAATAATCTTCACCGACCTCCTCGAGGATCCCTTCGCAGAATACCGCGTCATCGTAATATGGCTCTTCGCCGTGCTCTTCGTTTTCGTTTGCCTGGAAAACTTCCTCCGGGGCATTGACCACGATTTCATGTCCGACCAGGCTGATAATCCGTTCTCGAAGTTTCATTACAAAATCCTTTTAATGACCATTTTAATGATTTGATGGCAACGGAATCATTATACCAATTCCACAGCGGCAGATGAATCCTCCCCATGGCCGATGGGCTAAATCCACCCGTTGCTTCCCTAGTCCTTATATTGCAGCCCCGCGAGCCTATTCAACCATCGCCATCCTTGCCCCATACCTTCGTTAAGCGTTATAATTCGTGCATTGAGAGGGTAATATGAAGCTAAGCCGCGAAGAAGTACTGCACATCGCCGCCCTGGCCAAACTGGGTATGACCGAAGAGGACATCCACCACTTCGGCGACCAGCTTTCCAACATCCTCGAAAACTTCGAGGTACTCAAGGGCGTGGACACCGCAGGCATTCCCCCCACCGCCCAGGCCAATTCGGTCTGCAATGTGATGAGGGACGACGTTATCGCCCCCTCTCTTACGCAGGAAGAAGTCCTCGCTAACGCCCCGAAACGCGACGGCGAGTTTTTCCGCATCCGCCCCGTGATGGAATAGCACTGCTTAAGGAGCTAATGTGACACACCTCGAACATCTTACTATCCACGAAGCGCACGACCTGCTCAAATCAAAGCAGATCTCTTCCGTCGAACTGACCAAATCGATGCTCAAGCGCATCGAAACAGTCGATCCGAAGGTCAAGGCTTTTATGACCGTCACCGGCGACCTCGCCCTCCAGCAGGCATCCCGGGCAGACAAGAAGATTGCCGAGGGAGAATGCGGCCCACTCACCGGCGTGCCTGGCGTCATGAAGGATGTACTGTGTACGAAGGGAGTGCGCACGACCTGCTCCTCCAAGATGCTTGAACATTTCGTCCCCCCCTACAATGCGACGGTAATCGAAAAGCTTTACGCCGACGGCATGGTCCTGCTGGGCAAGGCTAACATGGACGAGTTCGCCATGGGTTCATCCACAGAGAACTCGGCTTATTTCACCACTCACAACCCGTGGGACCTCGAACGCATCCCCGGAGGATCTTCGGGAGGCTCAGCAGCCGCTGTAGCGGCCGGAGAAGGCTGTTACGCCCTCGGTTCTGATACAGGCGGCTCCATCAGGCAACCAGCCGGATTTTGCAGTATAACGGGTCTCAAACCCACCTACGGCCGGGTCAGCCGGTACGGACTCATCGCTTTCGCCTCATCACTGGACCAGATCGGCCCAATGACGAAGGATGTCACCGACTCTGCCATCGTGATGAATGCCATCTCCGGCCAAGACAAGCGCGATTCAACCTCCGTCGCCTGCGAAGTGCCCGACTTCACCAAAAGCCTCAACAAAGATATCAAGGGCATGCGCCTCGGCATCCCCAAAGAGTATTTCGTAGAAGGCATGCAACCCGAAGTGGCCACCGCCATAGAAACAGCCATCGCCAAACTCGAGGAGTTGGGCGCCAAAGTCGAGCGGGGCGTCAGCCTCCCCAGCACCCCTTACGCCCTCGCCGTTTACTACATCATCGCCCCGTCCGAAGCCTCCGCCAACCTGGCGCGATATGACGGCGTCAAATACGGGTTCTCCTACCAGGGCACCGACAGTATGTGGGAAGCCATGGAGAAAACCCGTCAGTTCGGTTTCGGCCCCGAAGTCAAACGCCGCATAATGCTGGGAACTTACGCACTGAGTGCGGGATATTACGACGCTTACTACCTCAAAGCTCAAAAGGTACGAACACTTATAAGGATGGAATTCGATAAAGCATTCGAGAAATATGACGCCCTCATCACGCCCACCTCTCCCACGGTGCCATTCAAGGCCGGGGAAAAGGGCGACGATCCGCTGGCCATGTACCTGAGCGACGTTTGCACGCTACCGATAAATATCGCGGGTGTTCCCGCAATCTCGATTCCTGCCGGTTTCGCTAACGGGCTGCCTATCGGGATGCAGATAATCGCCAAGCCTTTCGCCGAAGAAACCATCTTCCGCATCGCCCACGCTTACGAGCAGGCGACGGGGTGGCAGAAGATGAATCCGAAGCTGTAGCTTGTAAAATCCGCCTTCGTTCCGCTTTTCCAAAGGGGATGCCCCTCCAGATTCTGGATCCCGGGTCGCCGCCCGGGATGACACGGGGGATAGGGGTTGGAACGTGGGGAACGGGATTGCCGCGCGTCGCTCACTCCCGTTCGCAATGAAACTGAGGGGGGATACAATAAACATGCCTGAACCGACTGAATGGTATCGGAACCTCGAAACAGCCGTTGACTCCGCAAAAGAGCGCAT
The DNA here is from genome assembly GCA_964564995.1 of uncultured Dehalococcoidales bacterium. Taxonomy (GTDB): domain Bacteria; phylum Chloroflexota; class Dehalococcoidia; order Dehalococcoidales; family UBA1222; genus SURF-27. The sequence continues at coordinate 3,917 of CAZMDI010000058.1, read as the reverse complement.
AGGCGCCGCCGAATCTCGTGATTATCATTTCGACCGTTTTCTTAAACTCGCACGCCGCGTCGACGAATTCACGCCCACCTGCGCCAGGTGCAAGGCACTCCAGCCAGAAATGGACAAAATTCTGGCTGATATATCTGAAAACGCCCCCCAGATCCCCATTAACCAAAAGAGAGCTTACCTGGGCGGAATGGAAACCCTCTATTCCCATCTCAAAAAAACCCACGGTCTCATCAGCGAGGGCCAGAACATGGGCCTCTGGCTGGCAATCGGTACCGCTATCGGCATCGCACTCGGAGCGGCCATTCAAAACCCGTTGATAGGCATCCCAATCGGGTTGGCAGTTGGATTCGTCATCGGAAACGTCATGGACGCACGGGCCAAAAAAGAGGGCAAGATCATCTAAGCTGTAAGCCGATGCACCACCAAACTCGGATCACGCCGGGGACAAGAACCTCGGGGAACAGTCCGAGGCCCGGGTCACGGCCCAGATGACCCCTAAAAACACGCGAGGTCATATTTTGCTTTTTTGGGCCAATGGTCCTCCAAAGTAAAGGAGTTGGATGCTCCTCCCAGGCGGCCCCCTCCGGCCAGACACGTGGGAAAGGAGAGGAACCACTCCCATCCATCCTGATTCTTCTCCTTTCCTCATCCATAAACCAGGTTTAGCATAGCCATCAACCCCCGAAGGCCCAGCATCTCGCCGTATGCTAGACTAAAATTATTCAGGCGCAGGAGGAAAACATGGCCAAATCATTCTGGAAGGGCGTCATCAGCTTCGGCATAGTTATCATCCCCGTCAGGATGTATGTCGCTACCCACATCAAGCCGGTGAGCTTCCGGGTGCTGCATAAAAAGTGCCTCACCCGTCCGCATGAGGAATGGTACTGCGAGAAAGACGACGAGTATTTCACCTCTGACGATACTATTAAAGGTTATGAATACGACAAGGGCCAATTTCTGGTGATGGACGAAAGCGATTTCGAAAAAGTGCCAGTGGCTACGGCGCACGCAGTCGATATCATGAGCTTTGTCGAAGCCTCGGAAGTCGATCCGGTCTACTATCAGAACAGCTATTACCTGGAGCCTGAAGACATCGGCGCCAGGCCTTACGCACTGCTACGCGAAGTACTCGTAAAAACAAACCGGGTTGGAATCGCCAAGGTGAGTTTCCAGAAACGCGAGCACCTGTGCACCCTCCGCCCCATCGGAGACGTGCTCGCACTCCACACCATGTACTACCATGACGAGGTGCTGGCAACCAACGAACTCAAGACCCCCAAACAGGCGGTGAACACCGCCGAACTAACCCTTGCCGAGACATTGGTTAAGGCGCTTGAGAAGCCTTTCACTCCCAAAAATTACAAGGATGACTACCAGGATGCCCTTAAGAAGGTTGTCGATGCCAAACTCAAGGGCATGGAACTCAAGGAGCCGAAAACGCCCAGGAACGTCGAGAGCGCGGACCTTATGAAGGCATTGAGAGATAGCCTGGAAACCGTTCGAAAACGGGAAAAAGTAGCGGTATAAACCGTATTTCGATTATGAATATAAACATTCCTGGATCTGAGGATCAAACCGGACGGAGTACAGGCCGCACTGTTGTTTCTTTCGATGACCCCAGAGAACACCACAGCCACATATTCCAATAAGGTAATGTATATCAGCACCATTTGAGGAACCGGCAACCGGCTTGCCAGCGACAAAAATACTCGACAGTTTTGACGCCAACCAGGCGAGATGTTACTATTCTCCATCCTACCGCGAGCGATCACAAGGGGAAATTATGACTGAAATAACACCCCGGTCCATTTCGCCGGCTTACAACGTCCCCAACGCCCTTACCTTACTCCGTATCGCCCTCGCAGGGGTAATAGCATGGTTGTTATTCAGACATACGGCGAATGGAACGACCGCAGCAGGTGTCATACTTATTATCGCATCCCTCACTGATACGCTCGACGGGTTGGCCGCCCGCCGACTGGGGCAGTCCACCCTTTTTGGTTCGATGTTCGACATGACAGCTGACCAGATCATGTTCATGCCCAGCCTTGTATTGGCAGTATGGGCCGGGTTGTTCGAGAAGGCAGCAAATTTCATGCCTCTTAACCCCTATCTTTACGCAGGACCAGCGCTGCTGGGCGGCGTATTCGTGCTTAGCGGTATTGGCACGTATCTGTGGAAAAGGCGTACGCGCTCGTTTGATTTCCCGACACCTACAAAGGTCGCCAAGTACAATTTTCTTTTCTGGCTGAGCCCGCTTATCATAGCTATCCTGGGGATAGGACCGGGTTGGTTTCTGGCTGCTTTGATGTACCTTTCAATAATTTCGACGATCGCCACTTTCTATTCCTACCTTAAAAAGGGAAGCTACGTCTTTACTGACTGAGGGGCTCATCACAGTTTACCTGTTCAACCAATATATCCCGGGGTGAGTGACTCATTATGAGCTCAACCGTGGGGAACGGTAACCACACAAACGGATAAAACATAAGGAGACGGATTTCAAGCCGTCTCCTTATTCATGAAATTGTTAAATATTATGTTAACGGTATGGGGGTGGGCGGCGGTGCCATCGCAGGGGAATCATCAACCAGTTGCTGACCGGCCAAGAAAGCTTCATCGGTCATCTCTGGATGATCAAGCACCATCGCCCGGGAGTCAACCCCATGAAAAGACACAATCCCCTCGTACTTTATGTCTAAAGACGCGAAGAAAGCCTTGACCGTGGCCAGAGCCCCGTCGAAAAGATGCTCGCCGGTTCGCCCTCCCACGGTCACGAAGAGCCCCTTTCGTTCCTTAGTGCCGGCAAGAGGAGGGACCTTGAGCAGGTATTTCTTAACCCAGAACGACTGCGCCCTGTCAACCATGGTTTTAACCTGTGAGGGAAGACCCATGAAGTGGATCGGCGCTGCCAGAACTATCCGGTCAGCCAATTCAATCTCTTTGATCAACTTCTGCATATCGTCAGTGAACATGCAGTTTCCTGAACGCAGACAGAAGTCGCAATGACTGCAAGCCAAAATGTTCAGGTTGGCGATGTGGATAACCTCTGTTTCGGCGCCTTTGCTCGCCGCCCCTTTAAGTGCCGCACCCATCAGAATATCTGTGTTGCTACCAAAACGCGGGCTGCCGGCAATCCCTAGAACCCGCATGAAGGTCCTCCCTGGACGAGCTTCAATACCGCCGATTCCCTATCCTGCATCTTCGATTGCTGTTCAGGGCCGTCGTGGTCGTAGCCAAGAAGATGCAGGGTTCCGTGGATCAGCAATATAGTAACTTCTTTTTTAGCCGAATGCTTGTGCTCAGCGGCTTGCAACTCCGCCTGCGGGAAGGAGATGATAACCTCACCCAGATGGATAGCTTCCCCCTCGGGAAACACAAAATCGGGCGTGCCCTCGGGGCCTTTTTCCCTCATGGCAAAAGAGAGAACATCCGTCGGGGTGTCTTCATCCATGTACTCTTTGTGAAGTTCCCTTATCCGGTCCTGCCCCGTGATAAGGATACCCATCTCTGCGTCATCCTGCCCTTCAGAGAGAAGAGCTTGCTGGGCAACGCTTTCCAGCCAGTCCTGGTCTACCGAATTTTCAAATCCATCATCGTAAAGAATATTAATTTCCATAAATTCAATGATAACATACCCGGCATTCAGCTTTCAGCGCTCATCCGTCAGCTTTCAAGATCCCCTTACCCTGGGCTCCCGCCTTTGCGGGGATGACTGGTGAAGTTTAGAAAATCCCGCTTCATCTCCTTTTTCAAATGAAGAAATAACGCAGGTCCCCCAGATTCTGGATCCCGGGTCTCGGCCCGGAATAACGCCGTGGTTGGGGGATCAGAACACGGGACACGAGATTGGCGCGCTCCGCTCGCAATGGGCATATTACTTAAAAACGGGACCTTTTGAGCATCTACTTTATGCG
>CAZMDI010000057.1:0-7146 GCA_964564995.1 uncultured Dehalococcoidales bacterium | reverse complement strand
ATAGGCGTAAGCGGCGACACGATTACAGTCAATGGAAGCGGTTGCACCCCCGCCAGCTACCTGCTCCTGAGTCTGATTTCCGGTAACGCCTCCTACAATCTTTCGTCTTTCAGTCCGGCTTCGATCGTCACTGATTCAGTCATCGATGCGAATCCCGGCAGTTTCAACGCCTCGTTCAAAGTCGGAGTCATCCCTTCCGATGCCTGGTTGATCGTGGCCCAGGACTCGAGCGGAATCACGGCCCAGGCTACTTTCGTTCTCAAACAAACTATCCTCGCCACACCTGCAAGCGGCACAGCCGGCACATCGGTCCCTCTCAGCGGCAATGGGTTTTTTGCCAATAAGCCTATCAGTGTAAAATTTGGCGGCTCAATGACTGCCACCAATCCGGCATCTCTCCAAAGTGACAGCGCAGGACATTTCACCGCAACCTTCGTAACGCCTGAATCACCCGGTGGCAGTTCGGTTGTTTCCGTTTCAGACGGCACCAACACCGCCGTTGCCGGTTTCCAGTCTATCTCCAGGGCCAGCATTGATAAAATGACCAGCGCTTCTCAACCCGTGAGTGTGGGTGCTACGATGACGATTATGGGGACGGGATTCAAAGCAACCACTACTGTCAGTGCTTATTTCGATACTGATTCTCTATCTATTTTCAACATGTTTAGCGACTCCAACGGTTCTTTCCTTGCCCATTTCAATGTCCCGGCAGTTGCAGTCGGCGGACACTTGCTACGTGTCAGTGATGGCACAAATACTACGGATTTCGAAGTGTTTATCGGAGCCTCGCTCGGAATGCCGTCCCTGGTCAAACCTGTTGCCGGCGAGGTATCCAAACAACCTGTAACATTTAGCTGGAACCCGGCAGGCGGTATCAGCCTGACCTACACGTTACAGATAAGCCGGGATCCTGCCTTCGCTTCCATTTCTTTCGAGCGTGCAGGCTTGACTTCAACCACCTATACCATGGCAAATTCGGAGTTTCTTTCGTCAGAAGGAGCCAAAACAACCTACTACTGGCGCGTTAAAAGTACCGACCCGGGTGGAAACGCGAGTGCATGGTCCTCTTCTGATTCGTTTACCCTGGGATCCGCCGCGGTGGTGTGGTTGAAGTATCTGTGGCTCATACCTGGAGTGCTGGTGGTCCTTGGGATTGGCTTGCTGGCTGGCATAAAGCTGTTTCGCAAGTAAAACAGGCCATTCGCAATAAGGCATTGCCTGGATGAATATGCACCTGCGGCCATAATAATGAATTTTTTTCATATCATCCCGCGGCTATCTGATTGACTTGTTAATGTTTGTTCATTAAACTGGGCGCATTATGGAATTAAAGCATGAGCCAGAATTCCCAAGACTGATTTCGTTGAAATTTCAATCGTATCTTACAAATCTTCGGGTTTTTTTATTCAATAAGATTCACATTGCGCTGGGTTTTATATTGGCGGTAGGCGCTTACCTCAGATTATGGAATATTCAAGAGCTTTTCAATGCCGTCCACGATTTCGATGAGGCTGTATATTCAGAGGGTGCCAGGTTCATCTCCCAGGGCCACTTGCCTTATCGAGACTTCGTATTAGCTCATCCACCTTTTTTTAGCTTGATACTCGCGATTGTATATAAAATATTTGGTTACAATTATTTTTATGGCAAATACTTGTCGATTGCACTTTCGCTGGCTTGCATCATTCTTATTTTTCTTATCGCTAAAAAATTGTTCCATCCGGGAGCGGGCCTGGCTGCCGCCGCGATTTTTGCCGTATCCCCTGACATGGTTTATCCGGGTCGGCGGGTTGTACAGGAATCACTCGGTATCTTCCTTTTGCTGATCGCCATTTATTTTGCCATCGAATTTATAAATAAACATAAAAAGAATCGCCTTCTTGTCTGTGGAATTTCTTTAGGTTTGGCGGCTGCCACGAAATATATTTTTATCCCGGGCATCATAGCGATTGTCGCCTCAGTGGTTTTGATCCTGATGGGAGATAGGTTCTGGAAATCATTTACGCTTTTTGGGAAAAGCCAGTTTTGGATATTTTACTTGAGTTTGGGTGGGTTGGTTTTTTCCATCTTAATTGTTCTTAAGTGGGCTTTGGGCTTACCTTTGTCTATCCCTTTTATTGACACGATGGGCGTATCTCTCGAAAATTTCGCGATTGTTATTGTCCTTTTTGTAATGCCTTTGATCGTTGCAATCGTGATGACCAAAGAAAATCTTAATTTCAACAAATGGAAACGGGCATTTATCGATTTCTTGCCCAAAAAAGACTTATTAATAATATTAGTTGGGATTGCTGCTGGATTTTTCGGAATCACGGGGTTCTTTTTATGTAAAATGCCGCGGCAATTTATCGATCAAACATTTTTACTACAGACGGCTCGTCCCAATTTAGAATTTCCTTCGTTTATCGCTATGTTAGTACACGCCCCCGGCTCTCCCTCTTTTCTAAAACTGGCATTTCTACCAATTCTACTGGCCGTACCTCTGGTAGTAGTAATTCTTAATAGGCGGAATTATAGCCGTGAAGACGCGATCGTCACTATTGGCATAATTTTCGCATTGTTATTTTCACAGGGTTTTTATCATCTCCCGAGATATTACATTTCAGTTTATCCATTTGTTATCCTGGGAATTTCCAGTTTTGCACCAAAAACGGATGTACAAATACTGAAAACGCAATGGAAGGAAATTAGTAATAAAATTAAAGGCCCTATGTTGGGGATTTTGGCCGTTTTAATGCTTTTCTTAAGCCTGAGTTTGGCGCTTCTCACCAATTATACGGGCTACGATATCGATAATTCTTGGCAGTCCAGCGGTGAAAAACAAGTTTATTCTGAAACGATTACATACCTCGAACGCGCTGGCGCCCAAAAAGTATATGCCGTCAATCCGATTATTGTTGCTCTTTCATCGAAATTATCAAGCACGATGAATATTGATTCTTATGCTTTGCTCTGGCTGGGAAAAGAAACCCCGGAACAAGTTGTGTTGGACAAGATGGCCGAAGGAGTTGATTACATAGTTTTTGATGCTTGGGTCAGATGGTGGGGAACGCCTTATAAGACACAAGCTGATGAACTCATACAATCGGTTAGGCGACATGGGCGGCTTGTTAAAGTCATCGCCGCCGGCGAACCAACTCAGGTTGAAATATATTTGATGACCCCCGAAATCTCCGGGATATTCAATGGAAGTTTCGCTAATTGGATAAATACTGAGGGTGTCGATGCACCTCTGGGATGGGATGTGGTATCCACGGTTACCCAGAACGGCGATAGCGCAAACGTGACTCAGGTAGGCGGGTCTTCTGTTGCCGCTGTCCAGCTCTCCATATACGAAAACGGGAAAGCCAATTTAGACTATGATTCTATTTATGCTGCACTTTATCAATTAGCTTGTGATTTTCCCGTGAGCGGGGTCCAATTCAGGGTGTTGCCGACAGAATCTACGCGTCTTGATGGAAACACCGTCCTTGGTCCCGGGATACATTTTGTCGACAGCAACGGTAATGCACTTGTTATCGGGTTCTCTGATAACATTACCTCTGTTACTACAAGTGAATTCTCCAATGATACTCGCATGCTGGTGCTATTGCCTGCAACCCTGAATCAATGGGACGATTTTAATGTAGATATATCTGCGTATTGGGCGGATGCAGGGTGGTCGCAACCTGACAAAATCGATGTATATGTTATTACGAAGGCTGATGCTTCAATGCCCGGATCACATGTTTTTTCCATATCCAGTATTAACGAAATATAACAGCATTGCCAAAAAGGATTCGGATTATTCTGCGTCAAAAAGCAATCCTGAATTGTTTGGTTAATCAACGCAGATGTTTGTTCAACGGTACATCATTAGTTTCTAATAGCTGGTGTTGAATTGAAGAGAAACACCATTTTGGATGTCATGAAGGGTTTGGCCATTTTATTGGTTGTACTTGGTCATGCAATTCAAAAAAATATCCCCTCATTTCAGATGAACTATTTATTTAGTTTCATTTATTCGTTTCACATGCCATTGTTCTTTGTTGTTTCCGGTTATCTAATGTACCTTACCCTGCAAAGTAACAGGCTAAAATGGGCACAGAATAAAGCTTTCTATTTGCTTGTTCCACACGTTGTGTTCAACGTTTTATATTATTTCGCTTGTCGTACAGGACTTACAATTTTTGATAATGTAACTTTGACTGATTCGTTATTTCAGTGGTTGAAGGCATCGCTTTTCGTGAATAGCGGTGAATGGTTCCTGTGGGTATTATTCTGTTGTTTTATGTTATTACTGATAATCAAGTCAGTGGAAATGAAGTTCCCCCAGCCTGCTTTCTTGGCCTTCGTAACGTTATTTACAGCATTGTTCTTATTCCTGCCGAATATCGAAACAGACTATATCAGAATTTACGAAATCCAGTGGTACTACATATTCGCGTTAAGTGGTTTTCTTCTCGCAAAATACAGGGTATTGATACCGAAATATTTTGCCTTCATTATTGTTGCAGTTATTTGCTATCCGATTTTCATGTACTCGCTTAGTTGGAATCTTGGCAAGGTACTTTTCCCTTTACACACTTATTATGGGTACCTTGAATCGCAATTATCCTCGACGTATTTCATGCGTTATCTCCAGGCATTGACTGGCATGTGTATCGTTCTTTTGGTATCAATAACCATCAACAAATTACCAAAGTTGGCAGTTTCGTTTGTTTGGCTAGGACGCATGACCCTCGGTGTTTATTTATTTCACATGTTCTTTTCGGGGCTCCATATTGGTTCTGGATATATGGCAGTGGCTTCAGCGTTTATCTTTTCTTTGTCGTTAGGCGTCGTCTTGACCCTGCTTTGCGACAGAATTCCTTTGTTAAAAAATATGGGGCTCAGAAGCAGTTCTTAAAGATTGATCTTCGTCGTATAAATCAAAGCAGCGATAACAACAAAAAACGGGAAGTCTTTCAACCTCCCGTTTTACAAACCACGTCTAAAGGGCTATTTCCACTTTATCTTTACTTCTCGTCCTGCATCGTCAGGCAGACTTCCCTTGTCCAGGTCTTTAAGTTTACCAGTGATTTCCCTCAGGTCCAGCGAAGAAGATTTGTCGCCTAATTCCAGGCCGTATCCTACAAAGAAATCCACGAAACTCTTGAGAAGCTTTTTGGTGTCGTCGTGGAAAGCTTCCAGTTCATCTTTAGTCGCCAGTTTCTTTTCCCTGGCCATGAGGGCTGTAAGTTCGTTTCTTAATGCGTCCATCTCTTCACGCGATGCGCCGCTGGTGCGCGAATCGCTGTTAAAATGGCTCTCAATCAGATAATCGATAAAATCAGCCTGGCTCATATCTCCGCGGTTGTCGTCTATTTTCTTGACGAGTTCGGAAGGCAGGATCAACATTCGTTTTTCGGACATAAAGGCTCCTTACTCAATTCCCGCGGTATCGTTATCACCCATATTCAATGTATCCATTAAACCGTCGATGGACCTTAAAATATCCAGGCCTTTCCTGGTCACCCGGTATGTTACCGATGGATTTCCAAGTTGCACCTTGTCAATCAAGCCCCTGTCCAGCAAGAAACTCAGATATTTCTGAAGCTGAAAGTAACTCATATTGACGCTGTACATGATCTCAGTCTTTCCGGCTTCGCCCAGCCTGAGCATGTCAGCTATTATTTCAATGCTTGAACGCCTGCGGTCTAGCTTCACACTTACCTCAGATTAATTGAGACAACTAGTACTATTATACTAGCCGTGTCAAGAGGCCTAGCTAAATCCGCGCGTGTACCACCCCCAAATCGAGGATCCCCACAGTAATGCGAGCATGGTACCTAAGGCTAAAAATGGACCGAACGGGATGCCCTGCTTGCGGCCTTTTTTATGGGCGGCCAATAGTACGATGGCAATGATGCCGCCTGCTACGATGGCCAGGAAGATCGCTACCAGTACATTGGGGTATCCATGTATTATGCCCTGCAGGGCTGCCATCTTGACGTCTCCCAATCCCATCCCGCCCCGTGACAGTATCACTATCAGAAGGAACAACATCAACCCGATGGCGCAGCCGATGGCGGCATGTTCGATATCCGGCACAATACCCGGGCGCGAAAGCCAAATGCTTACAGCTGTGGCGATAGGCGCAGCGGGGTAGACCAGCCGATTCAAAATAAGTTGATGTTCAAAATCGATTGCCGTGATAACAAGCAGTAAACAAAAATAGAAAATAGTTAGCGCCAAAATTTCTGGTGAATGCGGGAATTTAAGGAAAAGTAATCCGAATGCCAGAGCGGTAGAAGCTTCGACTATCGGGATGCGGATGGTGATCTGTGTCCCGCAGTAGCGGCATTTGCCTTTGAGAAACGCGTAACTGAAAACGGGAACAAGGTCTTTAATCGCCAGGTGGTGTTTGCACGAAGAACAGTGAGACGCAGGGAACGCCAGTGATTCGTCCGCAGGCAGACGATCTATGACCACGTTCAAGAAGCTGCCGACCACCAGGCCGAACAGCACAAACACAAACCCTATAATAACATCCATACATACATATTTTGACGTGTTTTTGAATCATAAGTCAATACTTATCAGACAAAATAAAGAAGAATACGCGGAATCCAGGTTTCCTATCTCTCCCTCTCGTGTCATCCCAGTGTTGCGTCCTTGTCATCCCGGCCCGTGCGCCGGGCCTCGGGCGGTTCCTCGAGGTTCTTGTCCTCGAGGTTGGCCTCGAGGGATCCAGAGTCTGTTCCCTCGTTCCACGTTCCTATCATCCTCGGGCGGTTCCCTGAGGTTCTCGCACCCGACGCTCGGGTGTTCTTGTCCTCGAGCGTGTCCTCGAGGAATCTTGAGGCGATTTTGCATCTGGATTGTCGGAGCAAGTCCGACAATGACGTGGTGGAGGAGAGGTAAGTTATTACACATTATGTAATACTAAACGACTTATTTGAGAAAACGAATCGCTTTCAACAGGCTTGCTTCAGTCAGCGCATTCGTTTTTCGTCTTGACGTTTTTTGCCTTATCGCAGAAGGAGGGCTATTCGATGTAATGCGGAGGAAAGTTCGACTCTTTTTAAGAATTGAGTGGCTGATATTAAGGCAATGACAGGCGATAATGCTCTTTGAGGTGGTCCCCAAAAATCAGACAGGTAGCTAAGATAGAGTTTTGCCCCT
>CAZMDI010000056.1:0-7156 GCA_964564995.1 uncultured Dehalococcoidales bacterium | reverse complement strand
TAATTCGCCGCTCTTCTCGGGATGGAATTGAGTGGCGACCAGGTTACCGCGTGTAAAAACACTGCAAATGGTGAGCCCGTAATCTGTAGTGCCTGAAACAACCGCTTCTTCAGCCGGCTCGGCATAGTAACTGTGCACGAAATAGAAGTTGGAATTATCGGGAATCCCTGAGAATATCCTGTGCGGGTGCACCTGTTTAACCTGATTCCAACCCATATGTGGGATTTTAACACTGCCAGAGAGCATCTTCACTCTTCCGGGAAGTAGGCCCATGCACGGCGCCAAACCGCCCTCTTCGGTATCCGCAAGAAGAAGCTGTAATCCAAGGCAAACGCCTAGTAAAGGTTTGCCTGAAAATACATGGATCTTGATAGGTTCGATCAAGCCTTTGGTGCCAAGCTCTTTCATGGCAGAACCTGCTGCCCCTACGCCGGGCAACACGACAGCATCGGCCCTCGAAATGTCATCAGGAGAGCTTGAAAGGAGCGGGGTGCAGTCCAGAATACGCAGGGCATTCACCACACTGCGTAAATTTCCAGCCCCATAATCTACGATAACAACAGAAATCGGCATGGTCATTACATAAAAAATGGCAACCCAGTTGCCTTTATCATAATAAGGAAGGTTACCCGGACTGTCAAGGAACCCCAGATATCATAGCCGTGGAAGAATGGTCACAGTTGATATCAATTTATATCGAAAAACCGGGGGTCTACTTGCAGAAGGGGCACACCGGATAAACGCAGGGCTCACAATTCAGGCAAAGGCCCCCGTGCCCGAGTGCAGCTACCTCGGCCCTGCTTATCTTATCCCCGGCCAGCATACGCGGGAGAAAAACTTCTATTACCGTAGCTTTGTTCCAGATCGCGCAGGCAGGTGCGCCAAGGATGGGTATGCCGTCAAGGTATGCCACCAAACACATACTGCCCGGCATCACAGGAGCACCATAAGCAATGATTTCGGCTCCGGTCTGTTCCACTCCCTCTACTGTCACATCATCGGGATCAACCGAAAACCCCCCGCATGCGAAAATCATCTCGCACCCGCGTGCTTTCATATCCAAAATGGCAGCTGCGATCATATTCTCGTCATCTGGCACGACGACACTGTGTTCTATGTGGGCGCCGAGAGCTTCCGCTTTGTGTTTGATGGTATCGGTAAACTTATCCTGGATCAGCCCTTTATAAACCTCGCTGCCTGTGACCACCACTCCCACCTTCTTAAGTTTGAAGGGGAGAATCTTCAAGACCTTGTCCTGTTTCTTGCACAGGTCTTCGACTTTACGCAAATCGCCTTCTGGCATGTAAAGAGGGATAATTTTTGTCCCTGCCAGCACCATTCCGGAATGGCAAACTGCATTATTATGTCTTGTGGCAAGGACTACACCGTCGACGGAGTTTATATGGCTGAGCAGAGGGAGATCGACCTTGAAAACGCCGTTCGTGGTTGAAACGAGGTTGATGCGTCCCTCTTTAACCCCCGACCTCTCGAACTCACTCCCAGCGAAAGCGTCGGCGAGGCGCCTGGCGGCTGGCTCCTCATGGACTTCGCCTTCCTGTCCTTCGGTGATAAAGATGTGTTCTTTACCCATGCTGAGAAGAACAGGTATATCCTCTTTGCGGATCACATGGCCACGCGGGAAAGCGACTTCTTTACACTTCCCCGGAATCACCCTGGTCATATCGTGTCCTAGCGTCAAACCGACGGCTTGCTCGACGTGTATCTTTTTCAGCATGCAGAACCTCCGGGATGTCGTGTCCGCTTAGTCACAGCGGGCAGATGTCGATTTTTCAGGCTATAATCCTTTGAGCCGTTTTTCGTATTCTTCTTTTGTATTGATGTTGATTACGACGCCTTCGCACTCGACCGGCACTTCAAGGACATCTTCGGGGTGGCTTTTGAGCAACTCTCGTCCGCCGATATCTCCGGTCTGCGCAAGTAATTCCGCGCGGTATTTGGTAGAAATAATGATTGGATTCCCCCGTTCACCTTTGCAAACAGGAAGTATTATCCCTTTCTCCGAGTTCAGGGCAGTTTCAATCAGCTGGTTATACACCTTGGTCGTTATCAGTGGCTGATCCCCCAGTGCAACTATAATGAACCGGGCCTGCTGGTTTACCATGCCAAGACCAATAACTAGGGAAGTGCTCATCCCTTTGGCAAAGTTCGGATTGAGAACCGACAATGCCCGGCGGTTGCCGATGGACGCATTTATCTCCTGGGCCTTGTTACCCAGGACGACTATGACCTCTCCGACGCGAGAAGCAAGCAGACTGTCAAGCGTCCTCTGTATGACGGTGCGCCCGCCAAAAGGCAAAAGCAGTTTATTCTCGCCCATGCGCTCGGATTTACCCGCCGCCAGTAAAATAGCGGATACAAGTGATGTTTTGGCTTCGCTCATCATGACTCCGGATTTGAAAGTTTATTGAAATTTTATTTTTTGGATTCAAATGACCTTATAGTATGTCATGAAAAGTGAGCAGGGTCAAACGTAGCACTTCGTTTCAAGCGTACCGAATTTTCACACTTTTACAAGCTTGACTCGCCTCTTCCCCTGCTCTATGCTATGCCTGAATTGCCCCCTAGGAGTATGGAGTTTTAGCAAAATGTTGATAGACGTCAATGATTCAAGATATGCGCTTTGGACATAAATACCTGAAGGGACTTGAATGAACGGAACAGTTTACCTGGTAGGGTTGGGGCCCGGCAGGACCGATTTGATCACCCCGGAAGCCTTGGCGGTTATTCGGAAAGTGCCGGTGGCCATCGGACAACCCGAGTGCTTCGATCTGGTTGAGAAACTTGTGAGTGGCAAAGAGACTATCTTCGAACGTCAAAGCCCTCTGGAACGCAGCCGGTTGGCGGTGGAAAAAGCCAGGTCGGGAAAGGATGTGGCGGTGGTGTCCTCAGGGGACCCGGGAACCTTCGCTATAGCCTCGACATTTCTGGGATATATGAAGGATAATGACATCTCTCTTGACGTTCGTGTCATCCCCGGACTGAATCTGGCAGGATATGCGGGGTCCCTGTTAGGGTCCCCGCTAGGCAACGACTGGGCGAGCATTTCCCTCACCGACCAGGGGACACCTTGGGAAACCACAAGACGCAGGCTAGAAACTGCTGCACAAGCAGATTTTGTCATCGCCATCTATAATCCCATAGGCAAGCTGGGGCCATCCCGTTTGAAGAAGATGTTCAGCATCATTTCGGGTTTTCGTACCGCCGAAACCCCGGTCGGCCTGGTCAGCAACGCTGCATCTCCTGAAGAAAAAATCATCCTTACCAATTTATCGGCGATGGAGGGGGTGGATATACCCGTCGACACCCTCTTGATAATCGGCAATTCGCAAAGCTACACGCACGACGGTAAATTCAACACTTTCAGGGTTTATAAAGAAGGAACAGGGTATTAAACAAGCAACCCCTTCCCATTAGAGAAGGGGTTGCTTTAGTTTGACAGAGCGAACGCGCTACCGGGAAGTGGATCCCAATTCATCTGGCTTCGCGACCTTCGCCATTTCCGTGGCCTTCACCAAGGCTTCCACAACCGGTTCAAGCTTTACGGTGTTATAACCCACATTGAGAACATGGATATTTTCAGGCAATTCGGCGAGGCTCAATGGACGCCCCATAGGGGTTTCAGCCGGGGGCATCAACGGCGTCGTTTCGTCCGCAGGATTTGTCACGAAGGACGAAACCATGGGCCGGGCTGCCTGGGGATTGAAAGCTCCTGGGGGTACTTCCGCACGGGAGATAACGTAACTGCCAAGCCTCGGATTGATCACCATGTTGTGCCGTATCATGTCTCCAACACGCTTTGCGTCATACCAGTCATCTTCTTCCATGAACTCGATTATTAAGTCAGGGCGCGCCAGCCGGTAGAAGTCGGCAATCATTTTTAAGTCGTCCGGGTTCTCGTCGGTAACATGCACCATCATGTCCGGCCATAGATTTCCCGCGCCGAAGTCTTTATATGTCTGTTTCAGATCTATCCAATCCATCTTTTCGCTAACCATGCGGGCTTTCCACCGCGGGAGATACCAATTGGGGCGCAAGCTGACATAGGCTTTGGTATATCCTGAATAAATCAATTGGCCGGGGACGACGAATGATGCCCGTACGAGGTTATCGAAAACAATCTTTTTTGACTCTACCACATCTGCGACAAAATCATCCCGGTTGCCCTCGATGATGTCCCCTTCCATGGTCGGGTCGGTGTAAAAATCTTGGGTTTTCCCGGCCCACAGCCGGCCCGGGGCAAGAAGCTTCAGTAAGGCCAGTGCCCCCCATCGCTCGTAGCCCTCACGGAAGAGCATTTTGTACGATTCCAAGACGGATGCATCACCCTTGCGGGTGAAACCCTCCAGGTCGGTTTTACCTTTCAAAACTTCAAACAAGGGATCGAAGAGAACTCTCATTAACCCATTGACAGGGTCGAGAAGGAACCAGTTAAGGCTGGCATTGATCTCTATCGCCTCCAGGTGCATCTCGTCTTTAGCAGCTTTGGCCGCTTCGGCGTAGGCCGCGCTGAGCGCGTAACTCTTTTCGAGTTCGGAGGCGAAACGCTCTTTGACAAAACCTGCCCGCACTTTGTCAAACAAGCTGTAAAACCCGGGCCTTATGTCCCCCGATATAACTATTGAAGTGGCATCAATCTCTATCTCTGGATGGGCCACTATAAACTTAGTAAGCTCTTCGTATGAATTTTGCCAAGTTTCCGCCATTTTTAACTCCTGACCTATCGAAATTTTAAATCAAATCTTGTGTTTTAATATGATTCCAAACCCGGGCTAGATTGAAACAGATGGAGGAGGCTTTTCGTCGGAGGCCCTTTTCACAACAATCATCTCCGCCAATATACTGACCGCGATTTCTTCGGGGGTCTGGGCCCTGATATTTAGCCCGATAGGGGCGTGCGCCCGGTCAAGGTCGCTCTGGGTAAACCCTTTTTCCAGAAGATGGCCGAATACAGCCTTATTCTTTGTTTTGCTGCCTATCATGCCGATATATTTCGCGGGGGTTTTGAGCGCGCCCTCGAGGGCGGCTTCGTCCCCCTTGTGGCCGTGAGTCACTATGACAATGTAACTGCCTTTATCGATTTTGAGACGGGCATAGGCAGGGATAATATCGGAGACGATTACTTCTGCCGCGTCAGGGAAACGATCGTCAGTGGCGAAATCGTGGCGCTCGTCGATGACACTAATTTTAAAACCCAACATTGCAGCCATCTTTGTCAGTGGGACGGCTATATGCCCAGCGCCGAAAACAAAAAGGGATGGAGCGCCGCCAATAGGCTCGATAAATACTTCCGCGTCGCCCCCACACAACATGCCGAGTTCCCCGCCTTTGCTGAGCCGGTATTCAATCTTTCTGGGTTTGCCCGTAACAATAACCTCAAGGGCATCTTTTATCGCTGTTTTTTCGATGGCGCCCCCGCCTATAGTACCCATTATGGAGCCATCCGGCCGAACAAGCATCTTGGCGCCTTCTTCTCTTGGTGTTGAACCCACCGATGAGATAAGGGTGGCCAGCGCGGCCTCTTCACCGGCGGAACTCAATCGCACTATTTCAGCATAGATATCGTTCTGCATAGCTTCCTCCGTTATTTTATTGAACCCGGTTCGAAAACCCGGTATTCGGAAGTTTTTAAAGAGCCCGCGACAACGCGTGTTATTGCAGGGTTGCGCCGCGAGAGTACGGCGGCAACCGTATCCCAGACTCCTGCAACACCAACCAGGTCTGTTTTGTTTATGAACGGGATTATACGCGCGGTGGCAGGGGTGTGCTGTGCAACGCCTTTTTCCGCCGTGATGAGAGTGGCCATGACCTCGGAAGATATAATCCCGTCTTCAGGCAAACCAGTCAAGCGGGTGATTATTTCGCTGCGGAATGCGACTTCACTCGATAGTTTCGCGTTCAAAGCGTCCATGCCGACTACCGCAATTACGAGGGTCGTCTTCGAAGGGATAACAGGTTCCGTGGTGTTGGGGGCTTTCACAGATTTACGCCCGGCCCCGTCTGCTTCATTGATAATGTAATCAGCGAGTTTCAACTGAGCGATTTTATCGACAGTTTCAGGCATCAACCCCTTGAGCTTTCCGTCCCCTGACCTCGAACGGGCAGCTGAAACATGCCGATGCCTCCCTATTTCTGCTTTCAAACGCTCGAGCAAACGCTCTTCGTCTTCCTCGACGATGAGACAAGGTGATTCCGCGTGCGAGGGTTCCATAATCCTTGTGGTGGTGGTAGTAATCACGGTTTTGCCAAGCTTCGCTAGCTCCGCGGCTAGCTGAAACATCAGGGTAGTTTTGCCGCCTCCCCCTACCAAACCGATAACGTCTAAAAAGCGCAAATCGAAAGCTTCTGCCAGGCCGGAGGCCGTTTTTGCAAGAGACAGGGCGACCCGGGGACGGACCTGTATCCACACTCCGCCTTCTTCGGTTATCCCTGAGATGTCTTCAAGGCCATTGGATTTCAGCATTTCCCTGAGCTGAGTTATCTCTACGCGTCGCCGGCCCAAACGATCGTTCAGGACTCGTGATTCTTCAGCTATACCCTCGATAACGCTGTTCGGGACACCCTTTCCATAACCTCCGCCGATAAAAGCAAAGCCCCCGGACGCTAGGATGCGGTTGACCTCCGAGAGGATTTGAGGCTTCTCGACCAGGAAAAAGAATGCGCCGCGCAGTATTACCAGGTCAAAGCTTCCGTCTCCAAATGGCAGGTTGTCTATCGACGCGTCAACGATCTCAAAACGAGGCTCGAGGCATCGCTTGCCTATCTCTTTGGTCAAGACATCCAGGTACGACCCGTTATCGTCAGCCAGCGTAAACTCGAGAGCAGGATAACGGGATGCCAGTTCGAAAGAGATGCCTCCCGAAAAAGGACCAAGCTCCAGTACCCTCCCATAAGTTCTCCCGAAGCCTTCCATCACTTGTGAGGCAAGAAAGGGGTAAACTTGCCGCCAAAGGTCATTGACTGCCTTTAAATCCCGGATATCTATGTCATTCTCCGTTAAATATTGAAATGTTCCAAGATGGCTTCAAGAACACCGCCCGAGATGGTGCGGCCTTTGTCGGAAATGGTGAAGCAGTATTCTTTGTTTCCGCGTGGGTCCACATCGCCGGCCTTGAGGCCTTTGGTAACCGGTGTTCCG
>CAZMDI010000055.1:0-7307 GCA_964564995.1 uncultured Dehalococcoidales bacterium | reverse complement strand
AGCCGACTCCACGCAACCCCGCAGGTCCGTGTCGTCAAACGGCTTGTAGATGTAGCCGTATGGTTTGGCGGCTGCGGCCCTTTTGAATGTTTTAGTGTCACCATAGGCGGTGATAAACACACAGGGGATGTTCAACTGCGTCCCGATCTTTTCTGCGGCCTCGATGCCGTCCATATCACCCTTGAGCCCGATATCCATCAATACGAGCGCCGGTTTTAGTTCCCCGGCATGGCGAATAGCGTCTTCCCCGCTCGAAAGCATGCACGGCACTTCGTAGCCCAGACTCCGGAGCCTTTCCGAGATATCGAGTGCTACCAGGGATTCGTCCTCCACCACCATTATGCTGACCGTCATGGTTTATGCTCCTGAGGTCTGTAGGGGAGCGTGATGGCATATCCCGTGCCGTTCTCCCGCTTCAGTTCCAGTTTCCCGTCCAGCTGATGCACCACCAGGGTTTTAATAAGCGACATCCCCAGTGACCTGGCATTTTCGAATGTTACGCCCTCGGGCAAACCCACGCCGTCGTCGGCCAGCAACATCTCCAGATTACCTTCGCAGGGTTTGATGCTGACGCTGATGGTGCCCTGCCTGCCTCCCTTGAAAGCATATTTCAGGGAGTTGCTGATAATCTCATTGATAATCAGCCCGCAGGGTATGGCGAGGTCGAGGCTGACACGGATGTCGGCCACGTCGATGACGGTGAGAGGGGTCATCGGCCCGACACTGTAGGAATGAACCAGACCTGCGACCAGGTCGCTGACGTATGTTCTGAGTTCTATGCGCGCCATGTCCTCGGACTGGTTGAGGCGTTCATACACCAGCGCCATGCTCCTGATGCGCTCCTGGCTGTCTTTGAACATCTGGATATAGGCCGGATCTTTGATTTTAGATGCCTGCAGCTGGAGCAGGCTGGAGATGACCTGCATGTTGTTCTTGACGCGGTGGTGGATCTCCTTGAGTATTACTTCCTTTTCGGCCAGTGAAGCCTTGATCTTTTCTTGGGACTGTTTGCGCTCGGTGATGTCTATATACGTTCCGAGTATGCCGGTGACTTCCCCGGTGGAATTGCGTAAAGGTATCTTGCTAGTAAGAACAACCAGGGTGTCTCCATTGGCGTTCTTCTGTGGTTCTTCGACAAGCAGTTTGGCGTCTCCGCTCTCAATTACCTGGCGATCAGCGGCTCGATACTGCTCCGCCTGTTCGCCCCACGCCATCTGGAAATCATCTTTACCGATGATGTCACTGGGATCGGTGAACCCCGCATCACGCGCGAATGAGGTATTACAACCCAAGTAAACCAAATTCTTGTCTTTCCAAAATACCCGCACTGGAAGCGATGAGATGATTTTTTCAAGGAGTTGGTGTGATGAATACAATTTTTCCTCGGCCAGTTTGCCCTCGGTGATGTCCAACACGAGCCCTTCGAGAAGCATATCTCCATTAACATCGGCGTATCCGAACGACCGGTCAATGAACCAATGCCAGTTGCCAAAAGCATCGCGTATACGATATTCAACCACGAACGATTTGCCTGATTCTGCCTCGCGGATGGCTTGTTGAACCAGCG
The DNA here is from genome assembly GCA_964564995.1 of uncultured Dehalococcoidales bacterium. Lineage (GTDB taxonomy): Bacteria > Chloroflexota > Dehalococcoidia > Dehalococcoidales > UBA1222 > SURF-27. Next base: position 5,740 of record CAZMDI010000055.1, on the reverse strand, counting down.
GCACATCATCTACATGAATAGAATTGTTCCAAAGCTTTGGCTGAGCTATCAATTGCTCCGGCGAATAACCTAATATTGTCATTACCTGCGGCGAGTAATACAAGCCCCCACGTTTGAGAGAGAAAGAATAAACGATACCGGGTATGCCATTGACCAGCGATCGATAATGTGTTTCTTCTCTGGCCAAAGCGTCCTTTACCTTTTTGCGGTCGGTGATGTCCTGACAGGTGCCCACGGCACGAACAGGATGGCCCAGATTGTCGTGCACCAGGCTCCAGCGCTCTTCCACGTTTTTAACGACGCCGGACGGGGTTACTATGCGGTGTTGGAACCGGTTGGAAGAGGGAGTATCGTGCGCGGCACGTAACGCGACACCCAACTCGACGCGGTCCTCGGGATGTACAAAAGCCAAGAAACCCGAGTGAGTAGAATTAAAACCTTCCTTGTCCACTTCGAAAATGCGGTAGGTTTCGTCTGACCATATTACCCTTAAACTTGCCAGGTCGGTTTCCCAACTGCCGATATTCGCTACCGCCTGTGCGGCGGTTAAGCGTGCTTCGCTCTCGCGGAGATCACTTTCAGCCTCCTGTCGAAGTTCTTCGCGTTTGAAATTGGCAATAGCAAAACCTATGTTAACGGTGATTTCTTCCAAGAGACTTTTCTCAGAGGAACCGAAATACTCCAAGGTAGCGGTGTAGACGGTCAGGGCACCCCAAATATGGCCATCATTAACTATAGGAAAAGCCGCCGAAGCCCGAAACTTATACGGAGCGGCTCTCTCGTGCCAAACCGATGTATCGGCATCATTCACAAAATCGTTCTGTATGACCGTTTTAACTTCGCGGATGCAGGTGCCGGTGGGGCCGCGGGCCTCGGGGCAGGCATCGGTATAAATCAGGATATCGTCGAGGTATTTTTTAGCCGAACCGGCAGCGGATACCGGCAGCACCTGCCCGGTTTTTTGGTCTGCCTGCCCGATCCAGGCCAGTTTGAACCCACCGGGTTCGGTGAGGATCCGGCAAACAGATTCAAAAAAACTCTGTTGTGTCGCAGAACGCACAACCGCCTGGTTTATCTGACTGGTGACTGTGTAGAGACGGTTGAGGCGCAGTATTTCCTCCGCCGACTTCTTGCGTTCTGTGATGTCCTGCCAGATGGCCTGGTAGATAATGCGACCGGATACATTTATCGCGTGCGCGGATACAAACACATCCCGGATTTCGCCCTGCCTGGTACGCTGGCGTGTCTCAAAATCCAACCTGCCGTTTTGCAAAACGGAAGCAATAACCGCCCTGGTTTCCCAGGCTGTTTCCAGAACCTCCACATCGTGAATACTTAATTTGGAAAACTCTTCGCGTGAATAGCCCAACTGTTCGTGAGCCGTTCTGTTGAATTCCAAAATGCGCGTCGTTTCCGTGTCGATTATTACAATACCCACTGGGGTCTGCTCAAACAAAGCCTCACGGCGTTCTATTTCCGATGCCAGATGTTCCTGATCCCGCTTAAAACTGCTGATGTCGTTCAAAGCCACCCGTGAAACGAATGTGCCGTCGGCGTCAAGAACGCCCGCGGTCGTCAGGTGCACCCAGAACATTGTGCCGCCATTTTTCAGCATGCGCAGGTCAAAATCCTGATTCCCGCCACCAGAGAATAGCTTTTTGTGGTACAGGTAATAGGCATCCTGGTCTTCTTTGCATATGAAACGTGAAAGGGGATATTTGACCAGTTCGTTTTTTGAAGTGCCAAACAAAGACGCCGCAATGTGATTGGATTCCAGGATTATGCCCTGTTCATCGATAGTGCAGTAACCAACAGGGGTGGTGTCGTAAAGGTCGGCGTAGCGCTGGCGCGAGGCTTCCAGTTCCTTCTGCGCACGGCGCAGTTCCTCGTTCTGCATCTCGAGCTCAATCTGATGCACCTGAAGCTCATGCAAGGCGGCCTGACTTTCTTCAGGTGAAAGTGGTTTGTCTGCTGGTTGCGACAGATTGGCCTTCTCGGCGAATTTCTTCTCAGCCTGCTGGCGCAGTCTGGCGGCGTCGCCCTGGGGGGTGTTCTTGCCAGGCATATCAGACCTCCTGCTCGTTCCAATGCCCTGAACGGGTTAGCTCAAACGCCTAATCATAGCACGTTGGCAAACCATATATAACTACCTACCAATAGCCAGACTATCCTCGTATACCAATCCAAAATAGCTGCATGCCTACTGATGGCGCACAAACAACTAGCTGTTAGCGACGACCGCGTTGGGAAACCCCGCACACAGCCAGGACGTCTGATGGATGACCAGATCTCCCGCCCGTGGCATCGTCGGAATTGAGTGTAATGGAGGGGAAAACGGCAGAAAACAGGTATTGTTATGTTATATAGATGGGATTTGACACAATTATTTGAACCCGGTCTTTATGTTAGCAAATGGCAATCGTTAATATATCGTTATTTTCACGACTGATCACCTAACTTTTTCCCGTAGTCGTCCACAGCGGCTAAATAATGCACCAATTCTTGTTTATTTGGTTCCCAGATCATCACGTCACCAGGCAGGATCCCGTCATCGGCATAGTCAAGGGTTTGAATTTGAACAAATGCAGTTTCTCTCAACCCGATAAACCGGTTTTTTAATTGCTGGCTAGCTGCGCTAAGCATCCGTTTCCCTCCATGCCCGCTATTCCTGAATTGAATCGTGTTCCAGCATTAAGTTTTGCCTTTCGGACATATTTTGGGCGTTCCCTGTGTATGCTCGATATTTGCCCTTTTCCCTGGCAGCTAATACTATTTACACATCCTTGACCTCAAGATTGTTGTTTCATCAAGAGTATTCTCATAACCAGGGGGGCTGAACACATCTATCCCTAAAAAGGATATGGCCATAGATAATAATAACCTCAAAATTTGAGTTTGGCTATCTCGCAGGGAATTTATCAAACAAGCAGTTTTAGTCATCGGAAGCGAAACCTTAGCTTCTCTGGGTTTGCAACCTGCCTGGGCAGGAATAAAGACGGCAAGCACAATCACAACTTCCGGCATCCCCGCCGCCACAAGTACGACTGCCACGAACACACCAACTGCATCTAAATCTACTTCAGCATCACCCACATCCCCGTCTCCCGGTCCAACTGCCGCTATGCCAGCTTCACCAAGGGTGAATGGTCTCTGCTCTCCGGGCTATTCCTTCGGCCCACAGGGGGATGCGATCCGGGGGCTCAACTACGTGCGCCCGGTAAGGCAAGCATAATTCCTGCCCCGAAAACGAAGGCTTGATTCTGATGATGATTCAACAGTCCCTCTCAGGCGCTCTGATTTTATTGTTGGGTCCCAAATTTCACGGTTAAAACCACATTGAAAAGCCGGAGATGATATCCCCCGAAACCAAGCACCTGGATGAGCCGGACGAAAAGGCGAAATCGTGTTAAACCTCCCCCTGTCCGCCTCTTATATCGCCGAATATTCTTCGTTCAAAGCGTCCGTCTTCCCCATCGTCTTCCCCATCGTCTTCCCCATCGTCTTTCCCTCGTAGCTGTCTGCTGACCGCTGTCCGCTGAAGGCCGCCGTATAAAACCTTGACCCCAAAGGGCCACTAACGTGAACCTGCTGTATCTTAACAAATCACTCGCTTTACCGCAGACTGTTAAATGCTGAAATACACGGTATTTCTGTCACAGGCTCCGGTGCTGTCGCCCGCTTGTCGCGGCGGCGCGAAGGATGGCTGTGACAAACTTTTAGAGGTATTCCACGATGGCCACTGAAAATGCCCGTCAAAACGACGCTACCAGGTTGCGTCTTCAGGCCGAGGAAATAGCGCGCCAGCGAGGCGTCTCGTCGGGGGAAACCTCCGAGTACCTGTCGCCCGAGGAAACTCGCACCGCTCTCCACGATCTGCAGGTGCACCAGATAGAACTCGAGATGCAGAACGAAGAACTGCGCCGAGTCCAACTGGAACTGGAAGCTTCCCGTGAGCTTTACATTGAACTTTACGACATGGCACCGATAGGCTACTGCACGCTCAGCCAGAAGGGGCTGATACTGCAGATCAACCTGACTGCTGCCACCCTGTTAGGGGTACCCAGGACCGGACTTATCAAACAACCGTTGTCCCTGTTCGTACCGCTGGATTCACAGCCTATTTATTATAACCACCTCAACCTGCTCTTTGAAACCGCTGAACAACAAGAATACGAACTGCAACTGAAGCGCAAGGACGGAACCGCGTTATGGGTGTACATGACGATGGTCAAAACGAAAGGAACGAACGGCGACCCTGTAAGCGGCATGGTGATTAGCGATATCACCGCGCGCAAGCAGATTGAAAATGAATTTCGGAAAAGCGAAAATGCCAACCGCCGCTTAGCCAACATCGTGGACGGCTCTGAGGACGCCATCACATCGAAGAATCTGGACGGCACCGTAACCTCGTGGAACAAAGGTGCTGAAAACCTCTATGGGTACACCGCGGCCGAGATGGTGGGCCGGTCAATCTCCCTGCTCGCGCCGCCCCAAAAGGTCGACGAGATACCTGGCATCCTGCAGGGAATCGCCAGGGGCGAGGTTTTTAAGCACTTTGAGACACAACGCCGCAGGAAAGACGGGAGCATGGTCGAAGTGTCCCTGTCCATATCGCCGATCAGGGACGGTAGCGGAAATGTCATCGGGGCATCCACTATCTCAAGAAACATCACCGAGCGCAAGCAGGCGGATGCTGACATCCGGGAAAGTGAAGAGCGGTACCGAGCCTTATTCCGCGACAGCGGTAGCGTCAAACTGCTTATCGACGCAACTACGGGCGAGATCCAGGATGCGAATGACGCAGCCTGCAAATATTATGGATGGTCTTATTCCGAATTGTGCACCAGGAATATTTCGGCCATCAATACCATATCCAAAGACGAAATAATCGCCGCGATGAAAGAAGCGACGGAGAAGAAACGCAAGTATTTCACCTTTAAACACCGTTTGAGCAACGGAGACGTGCGGGATGTGGAAATTTATACAAGCCCTGTCCAAATGGGCGGGAAAGCTTATCTGTATTCGCTGGTCCATGACATCTCCGAGCGCGTGTTGTTGAAACAGTCAGCCGAAAAATCTGCTTTTGCTCTTGGTGAACGTAACAAAGAGCTCGAGTGCCTGTACCGGGTATCCGAGATGTTGAACAATGATGATAATGCCAATCCAGCAACAATGCGACAACAGATCGCATCCATAGTTCCCCAGGCGTTCATGTTCCCGGAGATTGCTGCCTGCCGGATATGTTGCGAAAACGGCGAATATGTTACGGACAACTTCAAACCAACTGAGCCCTTCCTGCGAAGTGAAATCACAGTTGATGATAAACCCGCAGGAAGTATTGAAGTCTGCTATCTGGAAGAGCGCCCGCAACAACACACGGGGCCTTTCCTGCTTGAAGAGCAGAAACTGCTCGATAGCATCGCAGGCATGATGGGGAAAACCCTTCAACGCAAGCAGTTGGAAAATCAACGGCAAGAGAGTGAAAAGCGTTTTGGTTTGTTGTTCGAAACTATGTCAAACGGTTATGCTCTTTGCCGAATGTTGTATGCGGATGGGAAACCGGACGACTTCATTTACATCTCCGTGAACAAGGCATTTGAAAACCAAACCGGATTAGTGGATGTCGTCGGGAAAAAAGTTTCTGAAATCCTTCCCGGATTCCGTGAGTCGGACCCCGTGGTACTCGAAACATACGGCAGAGTGTCGGAATCGGGAAAGTCTGAACGATTTGAGGTTTTCG
>CAZMDI010000054.1:0-7420 GCA_964564995.1 uncultured Dehalococcoidales bacterium | reverse complement strand
ATCGGCCCACCTGGCAGACTCTAATTTTTCGAACGCCAGTAAAAGGTCCACATCATTCTCACCGATAAGGGGTGAAGCGATTTTTTCTCCGATTCTGACCTGGGTGACTACACTGCCACCCCTTTGAGCCATCCCTAGGGTATCTGTTTTTTTAACATCCAGCCCGGCTTCAAGTGCAACGGCTGCCAGGATATCGCTCGCCAACACGACACCCTGGCCCCCGACCCCGGCAATAAGAACATTCAGTTTAACCATCCAAACACCCCTTTTTTAAAATTTGCTCTATGGCTCGGTGTGAACAGACCTGCTGGCAAAGCCTGCATGCGGCGCCGCGACAAAGCTGGCTGTCAATTGATATTTGTCCTCCAACCCCTTTCAGGATAGCAGAACAACCCAGGCTTAAACACGTTTCGCATTGGGTGCATCTTTCGAGATCGATTGCTAGCGCTTCGCCGCATCCTGGAGTTATCGCGACACAGGAACCGTGGACGATGATGACATTCAATGTCTGGCTATCGAGTGCACCCCTTAAAACACTCCGCATTGTTTTGATGTCGAATGCATCGACTTCCTGGACATCAGATGCACCGCAGCTTTTCGCAAGATTTGCCAAGTTAACTGATGGTGCGGAAGCACCCTGGGCTGTGAATCCTGTGCCGGGATTTTGCTGGTGCCCTGTCATGGCGGTGGTCCGATTATCCAGAATGAGTAGTGTCATGCCGGAGCCGTTGTACACAGCATTTATCAGGCCTGTGATACCGGAGTGTAGAAATGTTGAATCACCGATTATGGATACAATCTTATCTTTTATACCTGCTTTTTCCATGCCCGAAGCCTGCCCTATCCCAGCTCCCATGCAAGCGCACGTATCCATCGCTTCGAGCGGGGGGTAAGCGGCGAGAGTGTAACAACCGATATCTCCTGTTATCACCAGTCCCGCTTCAGCATCGATAACCGTTTTGCGCCGAAAACCTAAACTGCTCAAAACGAAGAATATACCAGTATGGGGGCACCCAGGGCAAAGCAAGGGTGGGCGCTTTGGAAGGGTTTTTATTTCTTTACAGAGGTCGTATTGAACTGGTTTTCCGATAGTCTCTATCCTGTTAGCTCTTTCCAATGCGTCTCGCACGATGTCCTGATTTAATTCGCCTACCCGGGGGATCAAACCTTTCCCGGTAACTTTGATTCCCATCGCCAGTATCTGCTCTTCCAGAAATGGTTCTAGCTCCTCAACCACCACCAGTTCTTCTACGCTGGCAGCAAATTTGCGGATCATTTTCCCCGGCAAAGGATATGTCAATCCCAATTTCAGAATCGAGGCCCCTGGCGCCGTCTCCACAGCGTACTGGAAAGAAACCCCGCTCGTAACAATCCCGAGCTGTTTAGTCCCTTCTTCTATCCTGTTAAAAGAAGATAATTCCGCAAATTCGGCCAGTCTTTTCAGCCGGTCTTCAACCAGTGGATGTCTTTGCCTCGCGTTCACCGGCAGCATAATATATTTATGTGGGTTTTTTTTAAATCTCGCGGCAACGGGCATTGGCCGGTCTTCGCCGTTTATTTCTACCACCGTTTTGGAGTGAGACAACCTGGTTGTCGTACGTAGAAGGACCGGAGTATCGAAACGCTCGCTCATTCCAAAAGCCAAGGCCATGAAATCATAAGCTTCCTGGCTGTCCGAGGGTTCAAGTAGAGGAATTTTTGCAAATTTAGCGAAATAGCGGTTGTCTTGTTCGTTCTGTGAACTGTGCATGCCGGGGTCGTCGGCGCTCACAACCACCAGTCCGCCCACAATCCCTGTCATCGATGCTGCCATAAAAGGGTCTGCAGCAACGTTTAATCCCACATGCTTCATCGAAACCATGGCCCGCACACCCGCATAAGAAGCCCCGATCCCGACTTCCATAGCCACCTTTTCGTTAGTGGACCATTCGGCGTGGACATCTTTGTAGTGGGCGAGACACTCGAGTATTTCGGTACTTGGAGTCCCGGGATAAGCAGCGGCAACTTTTAAGCCGGCTTGATAAGCCCCGAGGGCGATCGCCTCATTTCCCGAGAGCAATTTCTTCATCGAGGAATTATAACACAACATCGAGGAAAAGCGACGTACTTTTTAATAGAACAATCTGAAAGTCATTTAAGCCTAGTATGCCTTTATCGCAAAGGTGTTTAGGATAGAATTTTAATCTAAAGCCGCCAATCGTCTTAATTTCCGAGAAAATCGTTGACAGATGCCCTGATGGTATCAACTGCGAGTTTAGCGCAGTGGTGGTCTTCCTCAGGCAAACCCTGTAAATTCTCAATGACCTCTTCTGGAGTGATGGCCAGCACTTCGGCAGTCGTTTTGCCCCTGGCCATCTCGGTTATAGCACTTGCGCAGGCGGTGCACGTTATGCAGTCATCGCAGACAAAAGACGCTCCGGTAATTCTTTCGTTTTCTATTTTAAGCCAAATTGCCATCGTCTGATTGTGGTCGTCAAAAACAATCCCGAAACTTGAATGGTCGGAAAGCTCGTCCGAGTTTCGCGGGAAAACCATGTGGTCCGCAGCCACTTCTGAATATTTTTGACGATATGTTTCTTTTAAAAATGCCCAGTACTGGTCCAGTGCGCCGTCCCCACCTTGCTTTTCCACCATTTAAGCACCACCTTATCGTTTTATCCGGGTCTAATTTTTCGCCCACCCAAGTTTAACGAATAGTGCCAAGCTTCGCAAATCCGTGGCAGCGTCCCAAATTTCGGGTCGGAGACTAAATACTTTTTCCGAAAGCTGGTTCGCTAGTCGTTGCCTTTAAATTTATTAGTAATGGGCAATCTTCGATCTCTTCCAAAAGCCCTTGCGGTTATTTTGATTCCTGGAGGGGATTGCCGACGCTTGTATTCGCTACCGTCAACCAATTTGACAGCTTTACGTACAGCGGATTCGTCAAGTCCCATTTTCAGCATCTGGTCAACGCTTTTATCGTCTTCTACATAAGCCTTCAACACCTCATCCAGCAAACCATAAGGGGGAAGGCTGTCGCTATCACGCTGGTCCGGGCGAAGCTCGGCGGATGGAGCTTTGTCGATCACGCTTTTGGGCACAATGTCAAAACCCGCTTTGCCATTTCGATACGCGACCAATTGGTAAACCAGGGTCTTGGGGACATCTTTAAGAATTGCAAAACCACCTGCCATGTCCCCATAAAGGGTCGCATAACCTGTGGCCATTTCGCTTTTATTGCCGGTAGGCAACACCAGCCAACCAAATTTATTTGAGAGCGCCATCAGATAATTGCCCCGAATCCTCGCCTGAATGTTTTCCTCGGTGGTATCCGCCTTGGTTCCTTCAAATACATCTTGAAGATTGTTAAGATAAATCTGAAATATTTTGTCGATCGGAAGAGACAAAAGCTCTATCCCAAGGTTTTGAGAAAGCGAAACGGCGTCTGTGACGCTTCCCGGTGAGGAGAACCTCGAGGGCATCGAAACACCGATTACATTTGCTTTCCCCAATGCATCTGTGGCGAGCACTGCCACCAGGCTTGAATCCACACCGCCTGATAGCCCAATTACTACTTTTTTAAATCCATTTTTGGCCATGTAATCTTTCGTGCCCAAAACTAGAGCTTTGTAGATTTCTTCGGTAACTCCAATCCCGACCACGTCTCTTTTCACCAGTGTTGGCTTGCATACTTCAGTGGCAGGTCCTGAGACAGCCATCCTATTGGCCGGCCAATCTGGCATGTCATCGTAAACAGCACTCTTGCGCCAACGAGGATTAAGGAGTCTGGTACGAATTACAGATTCGACGTCGAGATCGATCACAATGAAGTCATCTTCAAATGCCTTGCCCATTGCTAGAAGTTTTCCGTTTTCATCCATAACGATGCTGTTCCCGTCAAAAACCAGTTCGTCCTGTCCACCCACCAGATTAGTGTATGCAATGATGGATACATTATCCACAGCCCGTGCTGTCAATATCCTGGCCCGTTCTCCAACTTTACCGTAATGGTAAGGGGAAGCGCTGATATTTAAAATCACCTCGGCTCCTGCATACGCCTGGGCCGTTGCGGGCCCGGCTTCGTACCAGATATCCTCGCAGATATTTATTCCGATGACCGACCCTCCGATTTCGAAAACAGGGCATTCGTCGCCTGCGCGAAAATACCGGTTTTCATCGAAGACCCCGTAATTCGGAAGGTATATCTTGCGATAAGTCCCGATATTTTTCCCGTCATGAATGATGGCGGCGGCATTATAAAGAGCATCCCTCGACTCGACGAAGCCGGCTACCACCGTGACACCGGCGGATGCCTGCACCAATTTGTTGAGATACTCGATATTCTTGTCGATGAAATGGGGTTTGAGTAAAAGATCCTCAGGTGGATACCCACAAATTGCCAGTTCCGGGAAAGTCACAACGTCAACTTTCATGCGCCTGGCTTGTTCGATTATGCTCACCATTTTTTTTAGATTCCCGTCGAAATCACCGACTGTCGTATTTATCTGTGCCATGCCAAGCCGCAATGAACGCATATTGCTCTCCGCTTTATATATCCTGAGTAATGGAGAAGTTACCCTTTCTCCAAGTTCTGAAAGTATTTTAACAGCCTTGATATCTTAACGCCATTAATTGTGAATTATTACAAATCATCCGTGTCACTACAGCTGAGAATTTACCCGGGTTTGGCGTTTTGTTTACCATTAACTGGATATTCTATATTCTCAGGACCTCTTGACAGTTAAAAAGACAATAACGTAATAAATTCTTTATTTAACCACGTGATTTCATTCAATTTTGACTGCTATAATAATATAAACACATGATGGGTAATTTGCACATCCTTTCAAGAAGCGGAGAACCGTTCCGCGACAGGGTAGAGGCAGGTAGGCTGCTAGGCTACAGCCTAAAGAGTTTGCGCCTGCAAAACCCGGTCGTGCTTGGCATTCCTCGCGGAGGTATAGTTATCGCCCGGGAAGTTGCCCGCATGCTGGATGGGGACCTCGAAATAGTATTGGCACGCAAACTACGTGCCCCTCAAAATCCCGAACTCGCTATGGGTTCCGTTAGCGAAACGGGGGAACTGTTTCTCGACCATTCCTTGGTTGAATTCTTGAAAATCCCGGAATCCTACATAACCCAGGAAAAAGATTTCCAGATGGCTGAAATAGGCCGCAGGATGGCTATGATTCGCTCGGTCCTAGCTAAAACCCACCTCTCGGGCCGCGACGTCATCGTCACGGACGATGGTGTAGCTACCGGTTCGACTCTTCAAGCAGCCTTGTGGGCGGTACGCCATGAGTCCCCGTCGAGGTTGGTGGTAGCCTTGCCTGTCGGACCGGAAGATACCGTGAGCCGCTTTTCAGCAGATTGCGACGATATGTTTGTATCCCGTGTCCCAAATTATTTTTCAGCCGTAGGACAGTTTTATGTTCATTTCGTCCAGATTGAGGATGATGAAGTGGTTTCCATGCTCAGGGATGAAGTGAGCCGTAAACAACTGAAGATAAAGGACTCGCATGGAAACTGAGCACCAAATACGGGTTGTGGTGGGTGGGGTCCCTCTAAAGGGTACACTCGTCATCCCAATAAATGCTTCGGGCATCGTCATCTTTACCCACGGGTCAGGGAGCAGCCGGAACAGTCCACGAAATCGTTTCGTAGCCGGAGTTTTACAGCGGGCCGGTTTGGCGACACTTCTTTTCGACCTGCTCACGGCAAGGGAAGAGTCCATCGATGCGGTGACCGGTGAGCTCCGTTTCGATATCGCATTTTTGGCAAGGCGCCTGGTCGGAGTCATAGATTGGGCAGTATTTAATAAAGACACTCAGAGCCTGGGCATCGGTTGTTTCGGCGCGAGCACCGGGGCAGCTGCCGCTTTGGTCGCCGCTGCTGAACGGCCTGAAAATGTCAAGGCAATCGTCTCCCGGGGAGGAAGGCCCGACTTGGCCAATACCCACCTCGCTAAAGTGCAAGCCCCGGTTCTTCTAATTATCGGCAGCTTCGACACACAGGTGATTGAACTCAACCGGCAAGCGATGGAATTGCTTAGTACCGTTAAAGAACTGGTGCTCGTCCCCGGGGCCACACATCTTTTTGAAGAGCTGGGAACGTTCCCCCAGGTAGCTGACCTGGCGGCCGAGTGGTTCTCACGTTACCTGGCCCCTGGCAAAGAATAAAAAATACCGCTTTTCGGGCGGTCCAAAATACAGGAATCCCTCATGCCGAGGCCCCCATGAAACCGAGAGGTGGAATAATACTGATTCCCGGGACGAAGTCCGTTTACGTCCCGGTATGGAGGATCGTAAGGAGATTCAGTCCGCGGATTACCAGATCGACTGCGATCGCAGCCAGCAGCAGGCTGAATACTTTGGAAACTGCCTTGATACCGCCCTGACCCATCAGTCGGATGATTTTGTCGCCCGCTACAAATACTGCCCACGCTATCAAAATATTGAGTGCGAAAGACAACAAAACTATATAGGTGGGGAATTGGGTATTGAGGAAGATCAATGTTGTAATCGTGGCCGGACCTGTTAGTAACGGTGTACCGATGGGCACTACAGCTACCATATCTTCACGCGACGCATCGACCATGTGCCCGGTTGTCATGTATTTGATCGACAATACCATGAGGATGATTCCCCCCGCCACAGCGAAAGCCCCGACAGAAATCCCCATAGCATGCAGAAGGAATTGACCAAAAAACAGAAAGCCCAAGCCGACCAGGCCGGCGGTGATAGTGGCGACGTTGATAACCCGTACTTTCTCTTTGCGGGTCATCCCGTCGCTGAGGGACACAACCATGGGTAAGTTTCCCGTGGCGTCCAGTACTACAAATAATGGAACAAAGGTGAGTACAAAGGCACTCCAGAAAGTGTGAGTCATAAAGGTTATTATAACACGCCGCGCCGCGCGTTTTTATGTGAAAACAAGCAGAACGGCTATGTTACCGTTTGAGGCCGGCGGTTATTCTTCTTCTGAAGTGGCTCCGGGAAGATCAGACCGTGTTATAGCCGTGACCGCAGCTATGGCAGCGATGCGTTTCGCATCATCGAAAATACCAGATAATTTCTCTTCAAGCGGCTTTTCTTCTTCCATTATCCGCTTCATGTCTTCCATCAAAGTGGTTTCACGATCGATGAAGTGAGTGCCGAAATCACCCGACACAAAGCGCGGATTAGCCATCACCGCTTTATGGAAGGGAATATTGGTTTTGACGCCGACGATGATGTATTCGTAAAGAGCCCGTTTCATCCGCGCGATAGCTTCCGCCCGGTCTCTTCCCCATACGATAAGTTTCGAAATCATCGGATCGTACATGTAAGGGATCGTATACCGTGTGTGAACGCCGGAATCGACTCGGACTCCGGTTCCGCCCGGCGAACGATATCCCCTTAGTTTCCCCGTTGAAGGAGCGAAATCGGCCATGGGATCCTCG
>CAZMDI010000053.1:0-7449 GCA_964564995.1 uncultured Dehalococcoidales bacterium | reverse complement strand
CAATTGACAAAACCTATGGCAAAAGCCCACGAAGATGTGTATAATGTAGCCCACCTGTTTTTACACTCAAAAAAATGAAAGGAGAATAACGTATGCCTGGTTTGTTCTGGATCGTACCCATAGCCGGCGTGCTCACATTCCTGTTCGTCATCTGGCTCGCCAGAGACGTATTGAAGCGTGACAGCGGCACCCCCAAGATGCGCGAAATCGGCGACATGATCTTCCAGGGAGCATGGGCTTTTATGAAGCGCCAATACAGCACCATAGCGATGTTCGCTGTAGTAGTGGCCATTGCCATCGGAGTTCTGGTGGGAGTTCTCGGGCATAATCAGCCCGGATATTCCGGTTTTGACATCGCATGGCGGACATCGGTAGCTTTCCTTGCGGGCGCTATCTGCTCCGGGTTTGCCGGGTTTGCCGGAATGTATATCGCAGTCAAATCCAATGTACGCTGCGCCTCGGCATCTCAGAGGAGTTTGAGGGAAGCGGTCACAGTAGCCTTACGCGGGGGAGGCGTTGCCGGGTTCCTTATCACAGCAATGAGCCTTATAGGCGTTACAGCCATCTTCTTTGCTTTCGGCGGGTACAATAATCCGGACATCGCTCCCAACCTGATAGTTGGTTTCGGTTTCGGGGCCAGCTTCGTAGCCCTTTTCGCCCAGCTCGGTGGTGGTATCTATACCAAGGCCGCTGACGTGGGCGCAGACCTCGTCGGGAAGGTTGAATCCGGTATTCCGGAAGACGATCCGCGCAACCCCGCTGTCATTGCCGATCTTGTCGGAGATAACGTCGGTGACTGCGCGGGACGTGGTGCGGATCTTTTCGAATCTACCGCTGCAGAGAACATCGGTGCCATGATCTTGGGCATCGCGGTATACGTGGTGACGAAAAATGTTGTCTGGATCCTTTTCCCGCTGGTGGTACGCGGTTTCGGAATGATCGCCAGCATGATAGGCCTGATATCCGTCAGAGCCAATGAAAAAGAAAACCCCATGAATGCCCTTAACAGGGGCTATTACGTAGCTTTGCTCCTGTCTGTATTGGGCTTATTCATCAGTGTGCGTTTTATGCTTAACAAAGACCTTGGCGGCAAAGAGTTCTGGCTTTTCGGGGCCGGAATAGTAGGTATTGCCGCTAGCATAATCGTGGTTTATATAACGCGATATTACACAGAGTTTCGCTACCGTCCCGTAAAGGAAATTGCGGAAGCGTCCAAGACCGGGCCTGCCACTAACATCATCGCGGGGCTTTCGGTCGGATTCGAAACAACGTTCGCCACTGCACTGATCATCGGCATATCCCTGATGCTGGCATACTGGTTTGGTACCCAGAGCGGCATCGCCGGCGCCGGGGCCTTCGGGACAGCGGTCGCGACAATGGGCATGTTGATGACCTGCCCTTATATCCTTACTATGGATGCCTTCGGACCCATCACCGATAACGCGAACGGTATCAACGAAATGGCTGGCGCGGGTCCAGAAGTGCGCAAGGTTACTGATCGGCTGGATGCAGTCGGTAACACCACCAAAGCACTCACCAAGGGTTATGCTTTGGTTTCTGCAGGTCTCGCAGCTTTTCTTTTGTTCCAGGCTTACCTTGACCGGGTATCAATTATAAAATTCGGTACTCCGGGCCAATACACGGTCGTTGATATCGCACGTGTGGAAGTTTTTGTTGGAGCGCTGCTGGCCGCCATGGTAGTCTACGTATTTAGCGGCATGGCCATAAAAGCTGTGGGGAAAACCGCAGGGAAAATCATCGAAGAGGTCCGTCGGCAATTCAGGGCTGACCCTGAGATACTTAACCCCAAGGATCCTAATCATCCCCACAAACCTGACTATGCCAAAGCCGTGGACATCACAGCGAGAGCGGCTCTCCGTGAGATGATAGCTCCGGGACTCCTTCCTGTCTTGGCCCCGGTAATCATTGGGCTGGTTTTCAAATGGATGGGCTATGACGCCCCCATGGTCGTCGCGGGGTTCCTTATGGTTGGAACCATCGGCGGCATCATGATGGCGTCGTTCATGAATAACGGCGGCGGCGCATGGGACAACGCCAAGAAGATGATCGAGGACGGTCAACTAAAAGATGAGAAGGGCAATGTTTTAGGTAAGAAAACGCCTGCACATGCGGCCGCGGTGGTTGGCGATACCATCGGCGATCCGCTTAAAGACACCGCCGGTCCTTCGTTGCACGTATTGATCAAACTCCTCGCCACCATCACTTTGGTGCTGGTTCCCCTGTTCATCAAATAAAACAATCACTCGATACAGATTCGTATAAGGGGAGGCCGAGAGGCCTCCCCTTTATCTATATAAGGGGTAACCCTGAGAAAAGAGCAGACGGCATCCGTCAATATCATTTCGGGTATATTACTTAAAAATGTGTGCTTATGATATTAATAATCGTGTCTGATGCAAGGGTGCTATCCCAGGCCATATTTAAACTACTTCAAAAATTATGATTAGGTGCAAAGATAAATGGACTGATTCCAGCTACCGAACTCAGGTAAACCCCTCTCGGCCGTTGAACAGGGCAGATATTGATTCTGCCCTGTTATTTATTCCAGATATTCCCGCTTGTTTGGACGATAATGATGTAATTATTGCTGCAACCAAAAACTGGCCTCGGCGGAGACGGCCCTTTTCATGTAAAATATATCGATATGGATGCAAAAGACATTGAACTTCTCGAATTCCCGCGCATCAGGGAAATAATCGCCGGGTACTGCTCGTTTTCCCTGAGCCGTGATAACGCTATATCCCTTTTACCATCCTCCGATTACGAGGAAGTAATATCGAGGCTCGAAGATTCGTCCGAGGCCAGGAAGCTGCTTGAAGAAGAACCTTCCATCGGCATCTCTGGAATCGAAGATATCACCTCCGCGGTAAAGACCGCCGAAAGAGGGAAGATACTTGATACCGGAACGTTGAATGCCGTGCGAGTCACCCTCGAAGTGACAAGACTTTTGCACGATAAGATAATTCAGCATGCCGAGCACCTGCCGCGTCTCGGGGCCTTGGCTGCCTGCATATTGCCCCACCACAATCTCGAAAGGGCCATCTCGAACGCGATATCTCCCGACGGCGAACTGCTACCCAATGCCTCGGCCAAACTGGCATCCATCCGTCACAAACAGCGCTCAACCCGCGCGGAGCTGGTGGACAAGCTGCAATCCTATATCAGCTCAGACGCAGGACGCCGTTATGTCCAGGAACCGATTGTCACCGAACGGGAAGGCCGTTTCGTCATCGCAGTTAAAAGTGAATTCCGCAATGAGGTCAAAGGCATCGTTCACGACGTCTCCAACAGCGGAGCCAGCTTGTTCGTGGAGCCATGGCAGACGCTCGACCTTGGAAACGCAGTCAAAGAACTCCAGATAGAAGAAGTGCGTGAGATAGAACGGATCCTGACCGAATTGAGCGAATCCGTCGGTGAAGCGGCGGGAAGCATCTGTGACGGCACCAGGGCGGCCGCCGACATCGACTTTTCACTTGCCAAGGCCCGCTTCGCAAGGTACTTCCGGGCCACTGAAGCCCAAATCTATAGGCCTTCCGTATATGACCCGCCATCTATACATCTCGAAGCCGCAAGGCACCCGCTTTTAGGGGAGACGGCTGTTCCGATCGATATAGATATCGGGAAAGATTATGCCATCCTGGTCATCACGGGCCCTAATACCGGCGGTAAAACCGTGTGCCTCAAAACCATTGGACTTTTGTGCACGATGACACAGGCAGGTTTGCCTATTCCGGCCTCAGCCGCAAGCCGTGTGCCGGTTTTCGATAGTATTTATGCAGACATCGGAGACGAGCAGAGTATAGCGCACACTCTTTCTACTTTCGGCTGGCACATGAGCAATATCAGCCGTATTTTGGCATCCGCCAAAGGATACAGTTTGGTTGTGCTCGACGAACTCGGCGCGAGTACCGATCCGCAGGAAGGTTCAGCCCTCGCCCGTGCGATTTTGATATATCTGAAAGAGAACCGGTTCCTGGCGGCAGTGACCACCCATTACACTGAACTGAAAGTATTTGCGCATGTCACCGATGGCCTTGAAAATGCTTCTTTCGACTTCGATCCAAGCACGCTCACACCAACCTATCATATGACTTTGGGAGTCCCGGGGGGGTCTAATGCCATCGCCACAGCCTCCCATTTCGGCATCCCCCTCGAAGTTGTCTCGCTCGCGAGGGCATCGCTCAGCCAGGAAAACCAGGAACTGGAGCCGCTGCTGTTGAGCCTGCAGGAAGAGAAACAGCAACTGGAGAGCCTCAACAAGGAATTGGACCGGGAAAAGAATGTGTTCGAGAGGCAGAACGAGGTCCTTTCGGCTGAACTCATGAAATTGCGTGACGAACGACAGGCGATGATTCGCTCCGCTCGCGACGAGATTGTAGCAGAGGTCGCCTCTTTGCAAAAAGAGATAAACAAAGCCTCGTCCGACTTGAAGAAAGAAACATCGAAAGCGACTTTGAGCGGCGCACGGGAGAGCTCTCACAGGGTACGGGAAAGGATCAATCAGGGAATCTTCGGAAAAACTGAAGCAGTGCTCTCAAGCGAAACCGATTCGATCGCTGTTGGCGACAGGGTATGGCTTCGTGATTACGACGTCAAAGGCAAGGTCACAGCCATTAATCCCGAAAACGACCAGGTGGAGGTTACAGCGGGAGCGCTGCGTTTCAGGGTAAAACTCGATGAAGTATCGAAAACGCAGGATGGGCCCACAATGGAACGCGTCCGGGAAGTGCGCCTGCATGCCTCCGCTAAAGAAGTATCGCCGGAACTGGATCTGCGAGGCAAGCGTGCCGAAGAAATTGAACTCTTACTGGATAGCTACTTGAGCGATGCCGCGATAGCCAAACGTCCCTGGGTAAGGATCATCCACGGGTTCGGCACGGGAGCGGTGCGCTCGATAGTAAGGGACATCGCCTCGCGGCACCCCCTGGCGAAATCATATAAAGGGGCGGAGCAGAACGAGGGCGGGGACGGGGCGACGATTATCACCCTGCGGTAATGCAAAATTCGGGCTACACCGTTCAAGTGCATTTGACACGCGTATTACCAACAATAAATAATTGACCTGGCAGGAGACTCGTGTACATGTCCAATCCGTACAGGATACTGGGTTTGGTGCTTTGTCTTACAGGGGCTGTGTTAACTCCGTTGTTTTACTTCGTAGTGAGTTCTCAGCCACTTACGGCAGTAAGCGTCTCATCAATAATGCTGGGCTTCACATCGCTTGCGATATCGAACGCACGACCATACGTTTCACCGGAAGCATGCCAGATGCTGCTTGCGACAGGTACGGAAAATATAGCTGCACTGCTCGAAGAACTCGGGCTTAGAAACCGGGCAGTCTACTTACCTTCATCCATCCAAGGCGGTTTTACCAGAGCTATCATCCCCCTTGTCGAAGGCGACATTTCCTCCGAGCTCCCAAATAAACTACCCGGGAGATTGATAGTGCGTTACGGCAAGAATTCAATTTCAGTGGCTATCGCCGTGACAACACCGGGCAGCGTTTGTGTGAAGATGCTGGAAAACAAACCCGGCCCCACAGCACCCGATATAGAGTCTGCCTTGACCTATATCCTGACAGGGATACTTGATATCGCTGATTCCGTGTCCGTGAAAGAAGCCGGATCGAATATCGAAGTTGAGGTCCGAGGGAGCAGGATGCAAGCGGACAATGTTTGGTATTACCAATGCATCGGCAGTCCGGTAGCGTCCATCGCAGCGGCGATAACCAGCGAAGCCCTGGGAAAACCAGTTAAAATCAAAGAAGAGAATTCCTCCAAAGGAGATAAACGGCAGAGAATAGTCATTGAGGTACTTGATTGAGGATATACAACAAGCTGATGCTCTATCTGGCTCTGGCGTTTTCTGCCGTTAACTCAGTCCTGGCATTTGCCGGACAAAAGGACATCCAGGTTTATTTCATATTGGACCTGATATCATATCTCATAATTACATTACTTTATGTATACCTTAATCCGAGGGCCAGGGGGGCTTTGACAGCCGTTAATGCTGTTTTCTTTGCTGGTTTCGGCGTAATAGTTGTCCTTAAAATCATCAACATTGTCAAACCTTGAACTTTGGATCGTATACAGATGAAAAAATCTATAACCGCTTTGGTCTTGATGATTTGGTTGATTTTGTTACCGACGGCTGTTTATGCAATCGAAGAACATGTTGACCCGGCTACTGTGATCGAGGTATACAGCGGCGTTTCCCTGCTACGCTATTATTCTGTTTCGCTCGACTTTGTGATACAAAAAAATCCGACGGCGGCTTATGATTTCCTTATAGTCATGCCTTTCGCACACGTCCAAACTGCCATTACCCCCCATTCCGAGGAATTTGCGCAATCGGCGATTACAATCGCCCAAATGCTCCCAGAGATTGATAATCTCCTGGTAAAAATGGCCGGTTTCATCGCCGATTCACGGGTAGTTGAAGCAACCGCAACATCAACTCAGGTCTCTGCAGACATTTTGACGGCCCTTGTGGACGTTGATTCTCTTCAAGAGGCCGCAGTCCTTACCGGTAACGTTCTGAATATCAGCGCGGCACCTGTAGGGGGCGATCTTATAACTACATATAATGATGTTTTGAGCAAGATAGCCAGGATCAGGGCTATGCTGTTGCTTGCACAGAATTTGGTTTCATTCCAAAATTCCGGAAACATCGATTCTAATAATGGGCAATCGCCCGGTAAGACCGATCCAAATAATGGGCAAACACCCAATATTGCCAATCTTATGTCCTTGCAACCGACCAGACTCACATTGTCGATAAAGCCAGAAAATGCCTTCGTCGGCGATACTGTCCGTTTTGAAGCTATACTCACCAATAACGACCATCCCCTGCCCGGGAGAAAGGTGTCCCTCTTACTGGACGGGTCTTTGTTCGTGACTTCAATCACGGGCGCCGACGGCCAATGTTCAGGAGAATTTATCCTACCTTACTGGTATATCTCAAAAGTCGAAGCGAGGGCACTTTATACGCCGCAGGGTGGCGACGAGGGGGTTTTTCTGGCATCGCTGAGTCCAGCTAAAATAATCAATCTGTCGTTTTACACCCTCTCTTTGACGGGAAGCGCGGAAGACGGGCATCCCGGCCTACCAGACACTATATATGCATCCCTAGATTACGGAACGTCACCGCCTTTGAATAACAGGCGATTCAGCCTTTACATGGATGATACATTGATAACAGAACTCACCGCAGAAACCGAGTTTTCCGAGATATTTGTTATCGCCGCCGATACCCCTACCGGTCCGCATCTTATCACCATATCAGCGCCTTCCGACCGGCGTTATGCACCCGCCCTGACCAGTTTTTCTATAAACGTCAAAAAGGCCCTTGTTACTTTGGAGCTAAATAAACCAGGTGCTGTTTTCATACCAGGCTCAATCCAGTTTTCGGGTGTTGTGTTTTCGGAAC
>CAZMDI010000052.1:0-7524 GCA_964564995.1 uncultured Dehalococcoidales bacterium | reverse complement strand
TAATTCCGCGGGACTGGTTGCGCCATCTGCATCTGTGAACGCGATGATATCACCCCTGGCTGCCATAAATCCGTATTTCAGGGCATATCCCTTGCCTTGTTCCGGGATGTCAAAAATCTTCAGCTCTTGATGGTTGGCGGCGTAATCGTTGACGACTTCAAGGGTTTTATCGTCACAACCGTTAAGTACCGTCAATATTTCAAACTCCCCCGCATAGTGAGTGGAAAAGTAGGCTAAATATGCCTCTAATGTGGGCCCTATCCTGGCGGCTTCGTTATGTGCAGGGATAATTATAGATAGCATTTGTTACTATTCCAAATCATTATTACGCCTGGCTTATTAAAAGTTGGGGGGCTTGGACATCTGTTTTGCCCCCCAACTTAAACCCAATTATATTTTCTTCAATAAGCTCAGGCTCTAAATACTTTGTGTTGTGCCCAGGGTGTAATTTCCTACTACATGAGTCAATAGCCCCGTTGTTACGTTCACGTTGATGGGTGGCGGAGTCAGTAATCCCGTGACCGGCTGGAACGAGATAGTGTACGACCCGGGCAGGATGTTCGTCCAGAAAGCCCAGTCATCCATGGGTTGGCCGTTACAGAAGATTGTAGCCGCGGTGCCGCCGGTGACTGTCTCAACCCTAAGGCTGCCAAGCTGGGTGAAGTTAGCGATGACCTCGGTCACTACTCCGTCGGTGATGACGATAGGCGAAGTCAGTGCCTGGACGTTGCCTAATGTACCCGGATAATAGTTCACTGTTACCGAAGCCGGGGTAGCATAATTGTAAACATCTGACAATGAAAGGGTGTATGAGCCGGGCGTCATCTGGACCCAGTTGAGGGCCCAGTCGTCCCGCTGGATGCCGTTGATGGATATGGTTGTCGAAACGGCTGGATTGGTCCGTACCCTGAGAAGCCCATGAGGAACGGGGGCGACCACATTAGCCCCGGCAACATATGTACCGGTGATCGTTGTTGTGGTCCCGGCAGTGACAGTGGCCACCTGCGGCGCGGGCGTAGTGTAGCCGTTAACCGGCTGGAAAGAAATGGTGTAGCTTCCAGGGGCTATGTTGGTCCAGGCAGCCCAGTCGTCCATGGGTTGGCCATTGCAGTAGATGGTAGCAGCCATGGGCGGCGAATTCAGCAACCTCAAGCTCCCGGTTTGGGCAAAGTTGGCGATGACTTCAGTAACAACATTAGATGTAACTACAATAGGAGCGGTCAAAGGTTGAACATTGCCCAGGGTGCCAGGGTAATAGTTCACGCTTACTGAAGTTGGTTTTGAATAGGCGTACACAGATGAGAAAGATAGGGCGTAAGACCCAGGAGGCAATTTTACCCAGTTAAGGGCCCAGTCATCCCTCTGGACGCCATTGAGTGATACGGTGGAAGCGGAAGCCGGGGTAGTCTGTACGCGCAGGAGGCCAGGGTTATTGACTGTTATTGCCAGTAAAGCTGTGGCGCTACCGCCGACACTGTCGATGACCCTGAATGTGATGGAAACAGGCCCTCCGGCTGTTGTCGGAATGCCGCTGATAATCCCGGTTCCTGTAGCAAGGGCTAATCCGACGGGCAGGGTCCCCGAGGTTATGGACCATGTCAATGGAGCAGTACCTCCCGTGGACGCCAGGGTCTGGGAATACGCAAAACCAACGGTTGCCGCCGCCAGCGGCGATGTGGTTGTGACAGTCAGGGAGGTGACCGTAAAGGTGAATGCCGCCGACCAGGCAGAAGTGCCGCCGGCACTCGTTGCATTAACCACCCAAGAATAAGTTGTTCCGGGGGCAAGGGTCCCGGCTGGAATTGTATATGTAACCGTCGGCGCTGTCACAATTTGGTTCACGATGGGTGAGAAGGCACCTGAGGCCGTAACCTGAACATTATACGAGGTTGCTCCCGTCACGGCAGTCCATGTCAAGACGATAGGAGCCGCGCCCGACACTGTACTTCCACTGGCAGGTGATACCAGAGATGGAACGGTGGCAGTAGCAGGAAGGATAATCGTAAAAGCGGTTGAGAAGGCCGATGTATTAGCTGGCCCGGTAGCATTTACTCTCCAGGTATACGTCCCTCCCGCCAGTAAGCCGTTGGGGATGTTCCATGAATTAGTTATCAGGCCGGGCATATCGACGACGACGGTTGCCCCGCTCAATATTTGCAGACGGTAGGAGGTGGCGCCGGTAACCAAACCCCACGCAAGGGGGATAGGAACAGTCGCGTTTACGGAACTTCCGTTGGCCGGGGACGACAACACCGGCACGGCAGTCGATGGAACAGCGGCTAAAGTAGTTACTTGTAGCACGTTGGAATTGACATTGCCAGCCTGGTTGAATGCGGTAACAAAATAACTGTACCGCTGACCAAGAACAGCCGTCCCATCGAGGAACGCCGTCTTATTGGCCGGCGAGTTTCCTATATTTGTGTATGCGCCTACAATGCCGCCGTTTACTGGAGCTCTTTGAATCTTGAAGCCAATTTCGTTTCTCGGGTTGCCCAGGTTGCCTGTAGTAGGCGGCGTTGCATCCGTCCATGACAGGGTATTGCCCCCGGTGGTTGAGATCGTCAATACAGGCGCGGTTGGAGGTATGGAAGCGACGATAAAATCGATCGGGCGCATCATGTCGTTTTCTTCGTGTCCGAGTATGTGGCAATGCCATACATATTCCCAGCCGAATGACGTCAGTTGATTCGTGGTAGTCACGGGAGTTCCATCCGGAGCGATGTTTGCGAAGTTCATGGTTCCCCCGATAGGCTGAGTCGGGTCTAGTGGTCGAACGCTGTTGGGGATGCCAAAAGGCAGTTTGGGTGCGATAGCACGCAGAGCCACGGTACAGTCCTCAAGGGGGTTCATACGGACACTTTCTTTCCATCCAAGTTCATTGGCTTCTGTGGGTCTGATTGCGCCGTCCCATCCAACTCGATTGAGCACCTGTACATTAAACAAGTGGAAATGGATAACATGGGTGTCTACGCCGTTGTGGGTGATTTTCCAGATTTGGGTGCCATCCCCTGCGACCGGCGATCCCTCCGTGACGGAATCGTCGATATATTCCGTGATCGGGTCGATATACCCGTAAGGTATAGTTGTCTGGGTCGTTTGGTTGGTATAAGGCAGCTCGACACCCAGTATCGCGTTCATCCTGCCGTAATCGGCGGTGAATAATTCCTGTATCGCTTTGGGCTGCATCTGATAGGTGATTGTATTCGACAGATTGGCATATGCCGCAGCACCGGTGCCTCCCCCTCCGCTGATCGTCAAGGCTGGGGCAGACGTGTAACCTGACCCGGGGGCCGTGACATTGATTCTGAGGATTGTTCCAGTCGATAAGGTTGCCGTCGCCGCCCCGCCGGTCCCTCCGCCGCCGGTGATAGTGACAGTCGGGGCTGTCGTGTAGCCTGACCCGCCCGAGGTGACGCGAACGGCTGCGACAATTCCGTTCAGTGCGATAGCGATAGCAGTGGCTCCTGTTCCTCCCCCGCCCGTGATGGTGACGGTTGGGTTAGTATTGTAACCCGAGCCTATCGAACTGATGGTGAAACCAGTTACAGCTCCTGCCGTCGCCAGGGTCGCCGTGGCTGTAGCGCCCGTACCGCCGCCACCCGAGATGAGGATAGAAGGCGCCAAAGTATAACCGCTTCCTGCATTCGTGATGGTAACGCTTGCAACCGTTTGGGCTGAAGCTGGATCTGTTAAGGTAGTATCCTGGATCTTTACGTAATTGTCCGGATAATTTGTTCCATAAACCCCGTTGTATGCAGATTCCGGCACGATAATGGGCGGCTGGGATACCTTAAAAGCGACCGGTAATGCAGCATTCAGGTCAGCAAGATGAGTGTAGGGGGAGGGAGTGCCGGCGCTGACTTTGATCTGCATGATGGTGCGTGTATTCGGGCCGTAACCCGGGATGGTCGTTGGCGCGCCTCCGGTCGAGGTCTGGTCAAGGTCCCCCGTAAAATAGTCGAGGCGCGAGTCAGGCGCAGGAACCGGGGCGGGCGAATCGTTGTATAAGATGATTGTTTGACCGGCAAAAGCCGAAAAATCCACTATGACGTCGGCGCGTTCTGCAGGAGCCATGAACAATGAATGCTTTGTCACATTGCCGATAACGATATTTCTGGGATTATATTGATACCCGATAGGCGTGGGAGGGATCTCTACCGGCGCAGGCAGGAACCCACCTTCGGTACCTATCTGTATCCAATTCGGGCCCAGGTTTCTGGGATCGGGAACGCCGCCCACCCTCCCGTTCAGGATATCGGACGGGATTGACCCGCCGTCGGTCGGCAGGATCCAATCCAGGGGGAATGGGATAGCGGGATTGTTGACTGCAGGAACCATCGCAACGTCGGTATTGACGCTTGAAATGGCAGCCGCTCCGCTTCCTCCGCCTCCGGAGATCGTAATGGTTGGGTTAACTACCGGGCCGGTTGGGCTTACGGTTCCGCCGGTCACGGTGATGCCGACCACACCCAGCAACGCCACTGCTGTCGCCTGTGTCCCTCCGGCAGGCGGGGCGCTGATGGCCACGGCTGGAACGCTGGTGTATCCGGAACCTGAAGCAGCGACGATGATGGTAGAGACGGCCCCTCCGATCAACACGGGTACGGCCGCAGCCCCTAACCCGCCCCCGCCGCTGAAAGTAACGGTCGGAGCAGTTGTATACCCGGCTCCTCCGACAATCGTAAATCCTATTACTCCGAGTGAAGCCGTAGCCGTCGCCCCGGTGACGCTGCCTCCTGTGATAGCAACCAATGGGACTGAAGTAAAGCCTGTCCCAGATTTAGTAATACCTATAGTTAAAGGCGCTGCCTTATATAGTTGCAAGTTAACCATGCGGTCGTTGCACGCATTGAGTATGCGGAACCGATAAGCCTGGGGCAACAACGTTACACTGGGATAGGCTGTACCGTTTACGATAGGGGTGTCCATGAAGGATTCAGGCACGCCTGATGGATTTGGCGTTCCCGGTATGACCGGAGGTTCGGTCCCGCCGACGGTATAGTACGGGTTGGCAACCGGGCCGTTGATTAATCCGGTGAAGGGGGGGAAGAACCAGGGGCCGTAATCCCATCTTCCCATGGGATTTGCACCTGACGGGTCATAAGGATTCTGGTTTGTCATGTATACATGAGGAAACCAGAGTGCGCCTAAACCGCCGGATTTTGCGCTGAACCAGGTGGGGTCCTGCGCGGCCAGTTGGCCCGGGGGAGACACAAAAGTTTTATCCTGAATGATCAAAGGTATCTGAGTTGCCGGGATAGTGCCGGCCGGGGGCGTGTACGCAGGGGACGCACCCGGAATAGCGATGCCGTTAACCATTGCTGACTCGACCGCATCGGTAAGAAGGTAACCTGCTGCCAGGCCGTTATATACATTCAATCGTGTTATGCCAAGGGCATGGTCATGGTAGAACATCAGGCGGGCGGACTGCTGATTTGTATAGTACAGCGTAGCCGATCCGCCAGGAGTGACCGGCATATCCGGCACGTCCTGCTTGCTCACGCCCTGCGGGTAACTCGTCGACTGTAACGACGGGGCCACCCATTGATGGGGAGTGCCGTCACTGATCCATGGCGTAACGCCGCCGTGTAAATGGATAACGGCACGGTTATCTGTGTAAGTTTCAGTTCCGCCATTTGGGCCGGTTCCTACCCCCATATATGTCACATCCGCAGGGACGAATATATCACTCGGCGATGAGGTTGTAGGAAGAAGATTTGTAAATTTTATCCTGACCGGCCGATTGCTGGCAGCAACGATCAGTGGGCCCAGGTAATGCACTGGATCCGGAGCGACCGTATTAAGATTGGTAACTGAA
Organism: uncultured Dehalococcoidales bacterium; assembly: GCA_964564995.1. Taxonomy (GTDB): domain Bacteria; phylum Chloroflexota; class Dehalococcoidia; order Dehalococcoidales; family UBA1222; genus SURF-27. Next base: position 1,706 of record CAZMDI010000052.1, on the reverse strand, counting down.
TTTGTCCCAAAATTAAGCTGAACATAACAGCGCAGAGGGGTTGCCGGCACGTCCGAACTCATTTTTTCCGAATGCTGTACTGCTGCAATCTCGTAATAATCCGAACCCGGATAGGTGATTATATCTGCGTGTGCGACCGAAATATACTGTCCGAGATTGTTGGCTCCCGCAGCGCCAAGCCCCGGCAAGGTATCGACAAATTTCCTGATTCCGGTTCCTGCTACCACGTTACCATTAACATCGATGGTAGGTAAGGGGCTGTTAGCGTAGTTGGGATAAATGCCAAAATAATCAGGTGCGCTACCAGGTGTCGGGACGAGTGCTGGCCTAATACTAGCGCTACTAGCGCTAGCCTGATTTTGTAATCGTGCGACCATGGCCCGGATGGCGGCCTCGTTTCTTTCTGCGTTTGTGGGTGTTCCTTTGTAATGCAGAGTCGAACCGGCCGCGCTAACTTCCGTTGTGATTGAGTCAAGGATACCCGGAATCACCGTTGAGGCCAGGGCCACGCCCCCTATTGTTATGCCTGCCCGTTTAAGGAACTGCCGGCGTGACATTCCCTGGTTGTTGGATAGACTTTTGTTCTCAATATCGATAGCCATTTGTTTCTCCTTTGATTTGGCATAATGATACTAACTTATATCCTATCAATACTGACATAAAGAACATATAAATAATGATGTAAATGTATTAAATTTTTATTACAAATTAATTGCTGCCAACGTTGTGAATCCCTGGATCAAAGCCCCCTCTTGCGGGACTGATGGGCGTTTTGGTGGGATTCAAACTCTTCCTGCGATATTAACCCCTGTTTCTGGAATGCAGCTAACTTGCCGATCTTTCTATTCACGCTCGGAGCCTGAAGCGTTTCTAGCCGGGCGGCTTTCTCCTTCTCCATCAAATCGCGTACTATCTCCACGCCAAGTTGGGCTTTTTTCATTGAGGATATGCCAACTATCGGGATAGCGTGGAGGCTGGTTTCCGGGTTGTTACGACCCGAACCCCAGAAGCTCAAATCCTGAGTGGGGATATCCACCCCCTGGATAGCAACGAAGCCGGTCGTCCCCTTGGTTTCCAGTTGAATTCCGGTCAAATTATGGTAGTGCCATGAGGTCATTTTCGTTCCGAAGGTCACTCCGCCCATCAATCCCTTTTTAAATATAAACAAGCGGGAATCGGTCCCGATGATTGCCTGATCCCAGGCTCCTTTGATAATGATTTTAACAATCTCACCGGGCATCAGTGTTTGCTTTAAAGCGGCTCTGGCTGATGGGATTAACTCGTCGAGGTTGTCATTAGCCCGTGTGACATCAGCCATCAGAAATCTCCTCTTCGTGGATCTTGAATATCAGATAAGCCAGGCAAATGCTTTAGGTTAATCCGGCGACTAAACTAATTATAATACATCGGCATTTCGGGAGACTAGTCCCACCGGGGCAAAAAGAATCCGACGTAATAAATTAAAAGGTGTCTTTCAAGATAAATCCCATAGAATGTTGTCGTTCAGCGAGATATGGCACTTTTTGAACAAGGCTGCTTCGCGTGGTCATAGTATGTCATAAGAACTTACGCTATGGATTTTTATGACCCAACGGTCAAAATCAGACCCCTCAGGACAATCGCATTCTCTTCGCGGTTTTACCCGTGCGCAAATACGTCTGAATATTCATACAATATTTAGAAATAATTCCAAATATTTAGCATTT
>CAZMDI010000051.1:0-7561 GCA_964564995.1 uncultured Dehalococcoidales bacterium | reverse complement strand
CCTTACCTCGTCACAGAGGGAGCCTCCGACGCCATCTACCTCAAGAACATGGCCAACGCCACACAGAACATCAACCTGGCAGCCTCGGCAGCCGGCCTCGGCGCGATGTGGATAAGCATCACGCGGGTATGGGCGGACGCTATCAAGCGCCTCCTGGACATACCCGACATGCTCGAAGTCCATACGATGGTGGCGCTGGGATATCCCGCTTACCTACCCGTACCGGGTTCACGCAGGCCACTGAAGGAAATCGTTCATTATGACAAGTACGATACCGAGAAGGAACGCTCCGCAGGCGACATTCAAAATTTCCTCTATTCCTTGAGAACAGCCACTGAAATCCCTTACAGGCTGGGCTACCTGCCCAGAAAGGAACAGCCATGAACATCGACGAATTTCTGGACCTGGTACACACGCGCAGGAGCATCCGGCGCTTCAAGAATACCGCAGTTCCCGACGAACTTCTCGAAAAGATACTGGAAGCAAGTCGATGGGCCATGTCGGGCGCCAATGCCCAGCCGTGGGAATTCGTGGTCGTCAGGGACCCGCTGGTAAAAGCCCAGATCCTGGATTCTTGGCTGGCACCCAATAACGCGGCCTATGTCATTGAGCAGACCCGCATCCCCGAGATAAGGCACCACCACCTTAGGGCACCTCTAACCGAACCCAGCTTCAAGGATGCTCCGGTGCTGATAGTCATAGTGGGAGACCGCCGCACCTACCAGGCAACGGTCCTCGGAGCCAATTTCCTGGTAACGGAAGGGGCTTCGGACGCCATCTTCATCAAGAACATGGCGAACGCGACGCAGAACCTGCACCTCGCCGCCGCGGCATCAGGACTGGGGTCGGAGTGGGTAAGCGTCAACCGGCTCTGGGGCCAGGCACTGAAAAAGATACTCGGCATCCCGGAGATACTGGAAGTGCAAACAATCGCGGCCATCGGCTACCCTGCCTACAAGCCCGGCGCATCATACCGCCGCTCTTTCGAAGAAATAGTGCATTACGATAAGTACGATCGCGGCAAATACCGCACCGGCGATGACATCTTCAAATACCTCCTATCACTGCGGCGGAACACCGAGCCTCCATACACACAGGGACTGCCGGAGTAAACCGCCAAGGAAACGTGAGGTAGTTGATAACCTTTACGGGTTCAAAGCCCACCAAAGTGGTGGAGATGTATTCCGGATGCCCCTCCGGTATGACAAGACAGGGCTTGGTACCGAAGAATATCAGGCATTAAACCCAGAGGTAGTATCCTCCTGAGGCGAACCTCAGCGAGATTTATTCTGGGCCCCGACTCACTGGCCGGGATGAAAAGTCGAGAGCTGAACGCTGAAAGCCGACAGCGGCCGCTAAATATGCAACCAGCCGCTCAGCAGGAAAGTCAGAGTCAGCGTGACCGGTATCAGAAGCAAGCCCTGAAAGCCCTTTTTGCAGGCCCGCTCCAGCCCCGCGCGCTCCCGCCACTGCCCGTTCACGACAGGTATTACACTCTGAACGAACAGCCACGCAGGCCAGAGGTTCAGCAGAACGAAAACCGATTTTGACACCACCGCGGCGAAAACGAACGACAGGATGGCCCCGGCGACAAGCACGATGTAAACGTAGTGCATGCGCTCTTTCCCGAAGATAACCACTGAGGTGCGCTTGCCCGATGCGGCGTCGGCTGTCGCGTCGGGGAAATTGCGGATAAGTTTAAGTGCAGGAACGGTCAGGATGCGAGGCAGGGCCACCAGCAGAGGAAGCCAGGCCGGCCCGGCCTGGAGGTAATAGGCGGTGAAGACCAGCATGGCATACCCGAGCATCATAAAAGTCTCACCGAGGCCGCGGTATGAGGCCTTTATCGGCGGGTTGGAATAGCTGTAAGTGATAAGGATGCCGAGCGCCCCGAGGGGTATGGTCAGCGGCCCGGTCTTGCCAACGAACTGCACGATGAGCCCGAGCGGAATAGCCGCCGCGAAGAACATCATTCCAGCCAACTGGACATGTTCTTTCTTGAGGTGCCCGCGCACCAGCACCTGCGTGCCGCCCGTGCTGGTCATATTCATGCCCCCGCCCACCCCGATGCGCTCCACATTGCGGCTGTCACCCTCGTAATCCTGGGCTTCGTTGGTGAGGTAGATCCCGTTGGCGATGAAGAATACGGCCAGCAGGGAGGAAAGGAAAACCAGCCAGTTGAAATTGCCTGTGTGATACCAGGCCAGCACCGAGCCGAGGATGAACGAAAAAACGTCGTTCGAGTGACGCGGCAGTTTCTGCACCTGGATCCAGGCGTTAAGTTTAGTTCGGTCCATTCTTATCAAAACCTGTCTTAAAATTATTAATTACTAGCCGGAGGCCGGGCCTTCTTTTTCCGGCCGGAAAACAAGCTTTTAAGGGCAGAGAAGTAGCGCAGGCGCACCAGGCCTACGGGTATTTCGAGTTCCAGCCGCTCGGCAGCGCGGAAACCATTGATACGGTCCATTTCGGGCTGCAGGGTCGCAATCTCGTCAGTTCGTCCGGCTTCGATAAGCTCTTCGATTTTAGCTTCGAGCCTCTTGGCGCTCTCGATGCGCTCGATCTGCTTGTCCGCCTCCGCCTGCGCCATCTGCCCGTATTTGGCCTTTAGTTTTGTGAGGCGCGCAATCGCCTCGTAGGTCACCTCTGTAATCGCGTCGCGCGAAAGCCACTCGGTCTCATAGTTCAGACTGAACTTCCAACTGGGCAGGGTAAGGGCCTGCCTGTGCTCTTCCAGCGTCTTGTAGAGCAGTTTGAAGCCGTATTCCTCGGGGTGCTCGAACGCCAGACTCCCCGGGGCCATGAACGGAGCCTGATGCCCCATGAAAAGGAAGAGCCGCTTGTCCGCCTTGAACTTCTTGAGCAGGTATTCGCAGTAATCTATGGTGTCGAGAACGGATTGCCGCGTCTGCTTGTGCAGGCCGATCATGAAGAAAATCTCCACACGGCTCGCGCCAACCTCGAGGGCCGTCTCTATCATTTTTTCCATGGCTTCATTGGTGAAGCTCCTGCCAAGCGAAACCTTGCGAACCTCCGGGTCATGCGATTCGGGGGACATGTCGAGCGAGAAACCGGGCGCTGCTTTCGCCAGTTCCCTGACAAACTCCGGCGACATGGGATTGAATGCTTCGAACATCAGGGTGTTCTTGACCGGGTGGGCTTCCAGGAGGCCCATCAGCTTCTGCGCCCTGTCTCGGCCACCCTCACGTATGTCTCCTACGAGAAGGATAGGGCCGCGGGAAATATTGCTTATATTCCTTACATCGTTGTAGATGTCTTCCTCGGTGCGGTAGGCAGGGGCCTTGCGGTTAGCGAAGCCAGGCATAGCATTTTTAGCGCCGCTGCAAAAGATACAGTTGTAGTTGCAGCCGCGACAGGTGAACACGGCAGTAACAGGGTATTTCAGCCATCCCTTGAAAGGAACGACGCTCGCGAGGTCGTGGTATCGCAGTACCTGCCGCACCACGTTGCCGTAATGGTTCCCCATCACGTGGCTGATATCGGTGGGCACGTAGCTGAATTCATTCGCGTGCACCCCCCCGGCGGCATCTTTCCACACCAGGTTGGGCACCGTGCTCAAATCCCCGGTTTTGAGGACCTGCATGAACTGCTTCATCGGCTCTTCGGTGGAGTCACCCCGCATCACGAAATCCACTGAGGGATACAGGATGAGTTCCTTGTAAAAACGAGAGGACGAGAACCCTCCGAAGATGATTTTGGCGCCTGGGTGATGTTTTCGTACCAGCTTCGCAATCTCTATCGAGCCATGTGCATGCACCATCCAGTGAAGGTCGATACCGAATACAGGTGCGTCGAGTTTTTCGATAAAGGCTTCGGCGTCGAACTTCGCGTCGCGCAGCATACGCCAGGCGAGGTTAACGATGCGGACCCTGAACCCTGCTTTCTCCAGATATTCAGATATACTGGAGAGGCCGACGGGGTACATCTCGAAGATGGGGGTGGAAAGCACGAGGTCGCTGACTGGGCCGTATAACTGCGGCACCTTGCGGAAGTCGTACACATGGGGCGCATGGAGGAGGATAAGGTCGGTTTTAGGCATAATCAATCCTGTTTTATAATATCGAAAAAATGAGATGACGGGCAGGGTTAACGGATATTACACGCCTGATTTAGAATGCGATTATAACATTTTTGCATAACTTTTGACTAATGGAATAAGCAATCGACGGTCAGCAATCAGGAGAGGAGTAAGACATTTATTAATTGTCTCGCTCAACTCGATTCGCCAAAGCGGATAGTAGAAATGGATACCTGAATCCTCGGTTCCGTGATGACGGATTGGAATAAGGGTCAGACCTATGGTGATCAGGTGATTATCTCTCCCCAATCTCGTTCGTTACGGCCATGTCGATCTGAGTAGATTGCGCCAAAGATCGCCCGTACTTCATCGGCGCAGCAGTCGAGAACGAGACGAACAGGATCATCGGAATCAACAAAACCATTCCGGGAAACTACCCCGGTGCAACAAGGCCGGCAACCATCAAAAAAATCTGCAGTCCCGAATTTTTAGACCAATGTGTCCGGAACCGCGGTTCTGCGTGTTCTTTCCTAACGGGTGGCGCTGGTGCTAGAATGGTTGGATTGACAGCTCACTCACACTCAGACTGCACAGTCGAAACTCCCAGAGGTGAAGAATAATGGCCGACTCTGTAATAAGCTTGGAACATATAGAAAAATCGCTGGGCGGAAGGCAGATATTAAAAGGGGTGACACTGTCCGTCATGCGCGGCGACATCTTCGGGTACCTCGGCCCCAACGGAGCCGGCAAAACCACCACCATCCGCATCATCCTCGGCCTCATGAAAGCCACCTCGGGTAACTTGTCCATACTGGGAAAGGAAGCACAGGGCGACAAAACGCGGTGCAAAATAGGCTTCGTCCTCGAAGCAGATGGCCTTTACGACAACATGAGCGCCTGGAACAACCTGATGTATTATGCCCGCCTGTACGCGGTGGACAGGCCCTCCGAAAAGATAGATGCAGCGCTCAAGCTTGTCGGTCTCGCTGACAGGGGCAACGACAAGGTGTCTTCGTATTCCAAGGGTATGCGCCAGAGGCTGGCCCTGGCAAGGGCGCTCGTTCCTGACCCCGAATTGCTCGTGCTCGACGAACCCACCGCAGGAGTAGACCCCACCGGCCAGATAGACATCCGCGAACTGATGCTAGACCTGATACACAAGAGGGGCAAAACCATCCTTTTAAGTTCCCACAACCTCGACGAGGTCCAGCGCATCTGCAACCGCATCGCACTCATCCACAAGGGCGAGATCCGTCTCTACGGCGAGAAAGACAAACTCCAGAGGGAGATGGGGCACGGCGGGGTCCGGATAGATACTATCGAACCTGTAACCGCCCAACTCGTCGCGGAAGTGGCCAGGCTGCCCGGCTTCAAGGTTCGAGAACAGGAAGGCAACCGCCTCAACTTGATGACTTCGCCGGAAGCTGACGTGTCAGCCGCCGTGACGCTACTCGCATCCCGCGGGGCCAGGATAGAAGGGGTCAAAAAACAGGAAGCCTCACTCGAGGAGTTATATACCACCATCGTAAGGGAATCGGAGCAGAAATAAAATGAACAAGATCTGGATAATCGCCCGAAAGGACATACGCGAGGCTTTTCGCAGCCGCAGCACCTATGTGTTCATCATCATCATGATGATCGTGTCCCTCAGCTACGCCCAGGCATACACCAGCGCTATAAAATCGCTCGGATCTCCCGAACTGGTCAACGAATTCAGCCGCCGGTTCGTAAGCGGGGTGGCATATATCCTGCCGATGATGTACTCGATATTCGTGTGCTCTATCTTCGCCACCTATTCGGTGATAGTAGATAAAGCCAAACGCAATATCGAATCCCTAATGGCTACCCCTATCAGCATCAACCAGCTGTGGCTGGGCAAGTCTCTGGCCGTGACCCTGCCGAGCGTAGTAATCGGGCTCGCCATCTCCGCTCTTGCTTATTTGGCGCTTAACTTCGGTTTCGTCATCCCCAATACTCACGCTTTCATCTTCCCTGACCTCCTTGCGATACTTTCGGCTGTCATCATCATCCCCCTGCTTATATTCTCCGTCGTGAGCATAGTCATTTTCATCCAGTTGGTCATCTCGAACCCAAGGATAGCCAACTTCATCTTCACAGCCATCTTCATCCTGCTGGTAGTCGGTGTACAGACTATCGGTGGCCTCGGCGTATCCTTCGCGTTCTTCCCGCTGGTTTACATGGCCATCGTGCTACTGTGCGCATTGTTAGATGTAATCCTGTCACGCAGCCTGACCAAAGAAAGGGTTCTGCTTTCGAGCAAGATGTAAGCGGGCGAGAGGAATCATGGCAAGAACGGACCTTATACTCCTGCACGCGCCGCACGTTTACGATTTCCGTAAGGTACCCCAGCTTTACGGACCCGTAAGCGACCTGGTTCTGTCCACTCCTGCTTTCGAGATGTACCCCATAGGGTTCTCGAGCCTGGCGGAATACCTCGGCAAGGCCGGTTACCACATCAGGCTGGTGAACCTGGCGGTGCGTATGCTGAAGGACGCCCATTTCGACGCGGAAAAGTTCATCCACAAGCTTAATGCCCCGATTTTCGGGATAGACCTGCACTGGCTGGTGCACGCCCACGGCGCCATCGAAGTCGCCAGGCTCGTCAAGAAACACCATCCTGGTTCAAAAATCATCTTCGGCGGGTTTTCCGCCTCTTACTTCTGGAAGGAACTGATCGCTTATCCAGAGGTTGATTATGTCATGCGGGGGGATTCCACCGAGGAACCCATGCGCATGTTCATGGGGGAAGTCATGAAAGGAAACATCGCGTCGATCCCCAACCTCATCTGGAAGGACGAAGCCGGCGAAATCCATGACAACGGCCTTAGTTTCATACCAGCCAACATCAGCGATGTCATGCAGAACCATTACTCGGCCGTCGCGCGCTCCGTGCTGCGCTACCGGGATCTGGCCAGCACCATACCCGTGAAAGAATGGCTTAACTACCCTGTCACCGCCGTTCTCACCTGCAAGGGTTGCGACCACAACTGCATATTCTGCGGGGGTTCCAATTCGGCCATGCGCCGCACCGTGGGGCGAAGCAAGACCGCCTTCCGAACGGCCGACGACATGTTCAAGGACATCCGGAACATCAGCCGCCTCAGCGGCGGGCCCATATTCATCCTGGGGGACATCCGCATGGGCGGCGAGGAACGAGCATACGACTTGCTGAAACTGATGGAGAAAAACCCGGTCAAGAACACAGTCGATTTCGAACTGTTCAGCCCCCCCGGGCCGCAGTTCCTGGAAGCCGTAGCGCGTGCCAAGCCAGGGTTCGCTATAGACATCTCGCCCCACTCGCATGACCCCAATGTCAGGCAAGCACTCGGCTTGAAATACACCAACGAGGAACTCGAAACGAGCATAGGAAGAGCCCTCGAACTCGGGGCATCGCGTCTGGAGATATATTTCATGATCGGACTACCTGAACAGACACCGGAGTCGGTCATCCAGACGTTGGATTACTGCGAATACCTTTACACAAAATTCGGAGCCGGAAAG
>CAZMDI010000050.1:0-7589 GCA_964564995.1 uncultured Dehalococcoidales bacterium | reverse complement strand
ATCTGGGGTGAAACCGCTGCCACGCCGGGGATGGCCGCAATTTCGGAGACCTTCGAACCTGACATCCATACGTTGGTCGGTTTGCCCATGAGGATGGCCGTCTCAACCTGCGTCTGGGCCCCTTCGGGGACGACTAGAATATCGGCCCCCAGCCGCTGGATGCCAACGTTGAGACTGTTCTGGGCTCCGCTGATGACGAGGGTCGTACCCAGCAGAAAGCTGGCAACCCCAAGCACGCACATGAAGATGACCGTGCTTCTGAAAGCACTGCCTCTAATATTGTTGCAGGCCAGACGAAGTATGCTCATATTGCTCCCAAGCACAGTTGAAATAATAAAATTGATCAAGTGATGTGCTTAAATCCATTTGCCTGGTTTGGTCTGATTATTATAGGCATGCTTTCATCAAATAATCATTACAAGCGAACCTTATATTGTTAAATTGATATGACATTATGACGCATCGTGAATAACCCGGCCAGCGTTAAGATAAGCGATAAGCCGCCGATATGCAAACATCAAAAGTAGGCCGATTTTTACGATTGGTATATAATGTTTCGATTGAACGTGTTTCGTACAAAGATCAAAGACAAACTTAGCCATCCACAGGAAGTTCCCGAAGGAACTTTCCGCTGTGATGTATGCAGGTTTGTTCAGCCGCTTGGCGGTATCTGCGGCACGGTCAAGGACCAGGCTGATAGCACCCCCCGGGTTTACACCTTGTGCGGCTCCTGTGCATTATGGTTGGGACTGGGAACTTCCCGTTTTCAACCGGACCTGTTTTACACATTTTCACATAAACAACTCTCGAAAATCCATTCACTTCATCAGGAATTCGACAGCCTTGGCAGTTTTGACGGCATCAGCAAGAAAATTAGCGAACTGGCCGCTGAAGGCACTGTGAACATCCGGGGTGCGGATAATCCTGACCAGAGTTTTGAGAAAGCACACAAGTCCTTGGAGAGCGTTCCCAATTTGAGGAGTTTAACAAAATTTCGTTTTTCGATATTACCAAACAGTTACAGGGACATCTCCGACCGACTGACCCGGGGTGAACCCGTCGACAAACGCGATATAAAAAGAACGAACAGATAAAATCTCATTTTATTGTTCTTCCTTGCAGTTAATGAATGCCATCAAATTCAAATATGGCCCATTTATTTGTGGCATACCAGTACACATGGTCTTCGTCTATCACGCGCGAGAGAATATCATCTTTGTCGTATTCCAGGGCGCTCGAAGGCGAATATTTGACCCCTCCAACCGTCAAATAAGCAAAATCAAGCAGTCCCGTGGTTACGAAATAGGAACCGTTTGCGGTAGTACGGTGCTCCACCTTGACCCGGTATTTACCATCCGCATCAGGTAGATAGGGACCTAAATCAAACTCAGCCAGCATATCGGTTTGGAAATCAAAGGAGATATATTCGAATCGCTGAACCCAGTTTCGGCCGTCCCATGTTGAGACATAGAAGGTATGCCCAACGGCTTTGTAATAACCCCGAGAAACAAGGATAAGGCTCCGGGAATTATCTTTCAGCGAGGCGTACGGGAACGTCAGTTTGATTGTATCTCCCATGTCCATAAAAGCATAGCTTTCATCCGGGTCTTTAATCTGCTGTAAACAATCACTTTTAGAATTAGTAGCAGCGGCTGACGGCTTTAAAGCGGTAGAGACAAAAGACTCGGGAGAATTGTCCAAACCTACATAATCCACCTGGTGGAACTTGCCCGTGTTGCAGGAGACCCCTACAAGCCTGACCAATTTATTTGCAGACAGATAAGGGCGGATATCAAATACCCCCTCCGCCCAAAATTCCTTGGGAAAGAACTTGAAACGGGTGACCCACAGTCCGGATTCCATGGTCTGGATACTGACAGCCGGAATATCCTGGATATAATCTTTGGTCAGTTCCCCTTCAAAGCCATTTACCCCTATCACCAGTTTGGCATACAGGCTGGTGTCTACCGAGGAGAAATCAAGAAGCAGAGTGTCTCCGTGGTAAAGGTCCACGGCCAGCCCATCTACAGCCGCAATTTTAGACAAATAATCGATTTTTTCGACGCCAACAGCGGAATCCGGGATGTGCGGAGTTGTAAACGAGTGGATATTCCCGTTCGAATCAACACCCACGCTCACGCCAGCGGGGTGGTCCACCGAAATAAGCCCGAGATAATTCGTCCATGATTGCTCATTCGGCCGTTCCCTTATCTCGAACGAATACACTCCGTCTTTGGGAACAGAGGTGTTATTTAACAAAAGATAATCGGTATATTCTTTGTCCGCGCCCCGGGCCACGGAATAGATATCGTTTTCCAGAGAGTATTCCTGCCCGTCCCAGCTATACAGGAACGGGCAAGAATAATCCTCGTTCACAACCATAAACAATTTTGCATCGCCTTTTACTGAAACCTGTGACGGAGAAGGCCCCGGTACGTCAACCAGTTGTTTTGAAGTTTCCAGGTCTGTATTGCAACCGGAGGAGAAAGGCAACAATCCCAGAAAAATCAATACTAATGAACCTCTTTCTATGAATCTAAGGTTGAATAAGCACCGGTAGAATGAACAAAGCATGATAAGCGCCACTACCAAGAGCACGATTTGCCACATAAGTGCCGGCACAAAAAACGCGCCGACCAGAGCCCCTACACCCAGGAAGGCCCTTATAACACGGCCGGTATCACTCACATTCTGTTTCATGCACTTTTTCTCCCATGTCGAATAAGCAGATGCCCCGTATTCGGATCTACTTCCACTCTCCGTCTATTTCAGCGACGTAAATCGTTATTGACAAATTCCTGTATCAGGATTATTGTAATGGGCATATGCTCATAAGTCAAAGCTAATATTATGGTAAGAACTAAAAAATGCAGGGTGGTTTCGTCACTCCCCAACATAACTTATTTCAAACCCGCAGGTATCCCCCTCAAATTTCTAAACGAGATACGTCTCTCGGTGGAAGAAGCTGAAGCACTTAGATTAAAGGATATCGAGGGGTTGCAACAAACCGAAGCCGCCGGCAAGATGGGGGTTTCGCGACCAACCTTCCAGCGTGTTCTTTCCGCTGCGAGAAAAAAAGTTGCGGATGCCCTGCTCAACGGCAAGGCTATCCGTATAGAGGGCGGCAGCTTTCAGATAAGCCCCTTAAGCCCCGGTTGCCCGGCCAACCATCCCCCGCAAATTGACGCTCAGGGCGGACAACGCGCTAAATGCCCCTTTTGCAGCAAAGGTGAATCGAAAGACATGGCATCAGGAGATATACCGGTGGGAGTATGACAATCCGGATGCGCCCTGACAAGATGGCATCCGTATATTCCCGGATGCTTGAAAACACAGGTATCAAACTGCCGAACATAAACCGGCTGTTAGTAACAAACATCTTGAAGGAGAAACAAAGTGAAATACGCGATCCCCACCAGCGGAGGCAAACTGTCACAGCACTTCGGGCAGTCGACTGAATTCATGATAATCGACGCAGAAGCAAACGGGAAAATATCGGGCAAAAAAACCGTATCGACTATCGCCCACAATTGCGGCAGCCTGCCCCAGTTGCTTGCTGAACTCGGCGTAAAAATGGTCCTGGCCGGGGGCATGGGCATGGGCCCAAGGATGGCTTTCGAGAGCCGGGGGATCGAAGTGGTTCTTGGGGTAGCCGAAATGGACCCCGAAAAAGCGGTATTGGGCAACATCAACCACACGCTTATTATCGGACAGAATACCTGCGGACACCCCAACGAAGTCTGCGACCATTCGGAAGGGCACGCTGCTCATTAGGGAAGGAGCCACTAGACCGACAATAAATGAGCCCGCCAGTTTCAACCCGGGCTCATTCAAGAGCTTGCCATCTCCGATTATCTGAATCCGTTCCGGACATAGTTTAACAATTGGAAAGAACAAAATTGGAAACGATAACATATAAGGCGATAGGTGTATTGCGTACCCCCTTTAAACGGCAGGAGGACGCGCCTGCCCAGGGTTGCTTTTCCAAAGAATCTCGAGGGCAGGTCGAACTTTTCCCTGAATATGCCGAGGGGCTGAAAGACATTACCGGCTTTTCACACCTCATATTGATATACCATTTTCACCAGGCTGCAGGTTATGAACTCGTAACGAAACCTTTGCTCGATAAAGAGAAACGGGGAGTGTTCGCGACCCGGTTCTTCAGGCGTCCCAACTCGATCGGGTTTTCAATCGTCCAGCTCAATGGAGTCCAGGACAACCTGCTGGACGTAAGCTGGGTGGACATGCTGGACGGAACGCCCCTGCTGGATATCAAGCCTTATGTCGGCTTGTTCGATGCCAGGGAAAATGTGTGCGATGGCTGGGTCAGAACAGCCAGCGAATTGAATAAAACAAATAAGTAAGGAGGGTTCAAATGTCCAGGAAACTTGTTTTCATGGTAACTCACGGTCCGGAAGACCCGGAAAGGGCAACCATTCCCTTTGCCATGGCAGTGGCAGCGCAGGCAGCTAACGTAGACGTCGTGATGGGTTTTCAGGTGGAAGGCACATTATTGCTTAAAAAAGGTTGCGCCGAGGAAATCGCCGCGCCGAAATTTGTCCCGCTGAAACAACTTATGGACATGTACTCATCGAACGGTGGGAAATATCTTGCCTGCGGACCATGCCTGGCTTCCAGAGATATCGAAACAGATGACCTGATAGACGGGGCATCAATAGTCAATGCACCTACATTCGTAGAGCAGTTTGTCACTGCCACAAATGTGCTCGTTTACTGATTCGTTATTCTGAATTGCCGGATCTCAAATAGTTGCTGCATGAAAGGAATCTCACGCAGCAATTATTTTAATGCAATATTTTTCAGTTGACTCTCAACGAACGTATCCATCGGCTGTACGTCATCTGATTGAATCAAGAGATAACAATTCACGTCGACGTAATCGTTGTGCGACAGACTTCCCGGGGCGTACAGCGGCATGAAATATGAAATAAAATCCAACATCGCCGCCGCGTTATTAGCGAAGAAGACTGCTTTGTCACTCTGCCCCAGAGTGCCTCCTGGCTGCCAGAGGGCCGGCCCGTTTGCTCCCTGCCCTGTGCTTCCGTGGCATGGGGCGCAATAGTTGTAATAGACCGTCGTGCCTTTTGTTGAATGCGCGGCGTATGTTGAAAGTTCAACTATTGAAACTGGAGGAGTTGTAGTGGCGGGGATAAACAGGGGAGATGACGAGTTCGATGCAGAGGGAGTTACAGTGGTCACAGTTTCTGAAAGGATCACAGGCGGAGCGGATCTTATTGTAAATGATGTCATTGCACCGGTACTGGTGGTCACCGGGTTCAGAGAGCGAGTGTCAGGTGAATCCGCAGTGCAAGCTGTACCAAGCAAAACCATTGCGAGCATTAAAACCGGAGCGAATTTTCGAAACTGTAATATCTTTCCCACTGGTATCTTTCTACTTTGATATCATTATATGCATATATTCTAATACTTACTATGAATCTGGTCAAATTCCGTGGAAATCTCCCGCCACCTGATGCAGGGGACCGGGCATCCCCAGATACTTCCCGATTTCGCTTCGCTGCTGGCATTCACCGTAGCTTTCATGGTGAATGCGATGACCTTGCATCGAAGAACCATGACGCGTAGGATATCAGTCAAGACGAACTTGAACAAATATCACTCGAGCCTCAGCAGAAGGGATTTCCTCAAATCGCTCGGTTTGGCAGGAGTTGCGTTCGGAGCTGCGCCGGTGCTTTTCCCCGGGCAATCGATACGTGACCTCGACGAAATAATGGCATCCCCAGAGGCTGCTTCTATGAGACCGTCTTATGTGAAAGAGGTAGAAAAGCCGACGGTTGAGGTCGACTGGACCGCGATGGAACGATTCGACTACAGCAAGGTGGTCTGGGCAAGCGGTCTTCAGAAAGCACTAGGGACTTCACAGTATCTCAACGTCATCCAGAACCAGAGAAATAACCGCTTGAGCCGCCTCAAGGCTAATAAGCCGGGATACACGCTGAGAGACGATGCCTTCGTCAATGCTACATATTTCGCTCCGACCAGCTTCCTGGGGCCAGCCACAAACCAGACACCCGCTGACCTGGGCGTCCCGGTCTACGAGGGAAACCCCGAGGAAAACGGCAGGATGATCCGCGCTTTCCTGCGGTTTCACGGCGCGGCTGATGTAGGGTTTGTGGAGCTCGACCCGCTCACCACGGAGAAGCTGATCTATTCGTACGACACAGGTACAGGCTCGTCGCAGGGCTTAAAGCTGACCTTCTCAGACGAAACCCATCCGGCAGAAACGAAAACCGAACGCATCATCCCCAGGAAGGCGAGGTGGGTGATAGTCTACACGATACGTATGGCCGACCAGCTTGTAAAGAGTGCTCCAACCCAGATGATAATGGCACCGACCGAAAATGCCTATAACCTCAAAAGCATCATCCAGGGCCAATTGCAGCTCTTTCTGCGTGGCCTCGGTTACATGGGTTTGGGGGAAGCCAGCCCCTATGATGCCCTTGGTTCCTCGGTTGGCCTGGGCATTATGGCCGGACTGGGTGAGCACAGCCGCACGATGCATATGGTGACGCCTGTTTACGGCGTTAGACAAAGGGTCTTCAAGCTTATCACAGACCTTCCACTGGCTCCGGGTAAACCTGTAGATTTCGGAGTCATGCGCTTTTGCCGCATATGCAAGAAATGCGCCGACAATTGTCCATCCGGGGCGATCCCCACTGACACGGAAACGTCCTGGAATATCCGGGGGGATTATCAGCAAACAGGCATCAAGAGCTGGCACCGCAATGAAGCCGTCTGTTTAACCAATGTAAAGATGATGGGTTATTCAGAGGGTTGCGCTACATGTTTCGCAGTTTGCCCGCTTTCTTGGGGCATAAAAAAGACCTTTTATCAAAATATCCTGCAAAATACCATCGCGACGGCGCCGTCTCTCGACAAAGTGGTGAAAATCTTGGATAGTTCGCTGGGAGAAGGCCTGAACAAAAACCCGGATGAATTCTGGGACATGGACCTCCCTCCGTTCGGCTGGGAGTAACGCCGACGTAGCTTCCAACCGGCCGATTTTACTTCGCATCATACCAGTTATATTGACAACTGCATGTTGTCCGAGTAAGATTTAATAGGCGTATATGCGCATTTTAGCGATAATGGACATACTAAATGCGTATCTCGAGGGGCCTTGAGTTTGGCGGTTAATACAGACCTGCGGATTTTCAGGGTTCAAAACACGGAAGGAATCAAAAGTGATCACAGAAAACAGCGCTGAAGAACGGGCATCAACGAAAACCCGTCTGAAAAATAATAATTACCGGCTGTTTTTATCGTTATGCATCGGTTTAGCCGGGTGGATATTTATCTACATGTGGCTGCAGCGTTTTGCCAACTTCATCGCTTTTAACGTATTCGGGCTTTCTCTTTCAAGTCATTTAGGTTCCAGTGTTTCATTTTTCGTTTTTGATTCCCCCAAAGTGATGATGCTTCTCGTACTGGTGGTTTTCGGCATCGGCATAATCCGATCATTCTTCACAGCCGAACGCACCCGCGGGATGCTCGCGGGAAAAAGGGAATTTGTCGGCAATATCCTGGCGGCTTCGCTGGGTATCGTC
>CAZMDI010000049.1:0-7619 GCA_964564995.1 uncultured Dehalococcoidales bacterium | reverse complement strand
TCTCCGGGTTATCAGCGGCGAAAAGAGCTCGAAGGTTCTTCAGGAAACCCGACGAGGTGCCTTTCGTCCCCAAAAGCAATTTCAGGGCCTCGACTGCCTGAGGCTTTTCAGCTTCCAGTGTGTCGAGTGCCTCCATCTTACCGTCGAGTATGCGGTCGAAGATGTCATCCTGTTCGGCATGGCTCAAACCGAGGCTCGACAGGATGCCGCGAATCAGCCCGGCATGGGAAAGTTTTAACTCCTGCCGGTTCAATCCCATCTTCTTGACAACGTCGCATGCGAAACTTACGAGTTCGGCGTCCGCCACGGCAGATCCGGGGCCAATCAATTCTGCCCCACACTGCCAACGTTCGCGTGCCTTGGTGCCTGTTTCTTCGAAGACAAATGAATTTGTCACGTATGAAAAGCGAGCTGTAGAACCATTCGATGCCAAGGTCTCTGCATACAGTCGGGCGACGGGTATCGTCGCATCGGGTTTAAGAACGACGCGTTCCCCGCTCCACCCGTCCCAGTCGAGGAACGAGTAAACGCGGCGCAGCATGCCGGGCGTCAACGTTCCGGCCGATGTGAAGAGGTGAAGGTATTCCAGGGTAGGGGTCCTGACTTCGGAATAACCGTAACATCTGGAGATATCCTGGAAAGCAGCTTCCACGCTGCGAAAGCGCAGCATATCTTCGCTATTGAGGTCCCGGCATCCCTTGCATCTTTGAATCTGCATATATTATTCCTGTTCGTACCTTTTAATGGCACAATTCTACACTACTGGCTTCGGGCGGTTCAACATCTTGCACGGGAGAGGGCGGATGGTTATACTTTAAGGCCGACCAGTAATTTAAATAATTAAGCTTGTGAGGGTGTTTGAATTGGATAGCTTGCGGACAGGGCTGAGCGATCCGAACCTGGCTTACGTGTTGCTCATGCTTTCGATGCTGGGCATCTCTATAGAGATACTTACGCCGGGAATTATATTCCCGAGCACGTTCGGGATAATTTCAGGGATATTCGCCTTTCTGGCCCTCAGTTCATTGCCTGTCAATCCCGTCGGAATTTCATTGATACTTCTCTCGTTGGTATTTTTTGTTACCGAGGCTTTCGTGCGAACGAAAGGAGTCGTTACCTTAACAGGCATCGTTTCCATCACCATAGGCTCCATATTTCTGTTTAAGGGAGGGGTAGATAACCGGGTGAATCCCCTCCTTATTGCAGGGATGGTGATCGTAATGGCGTCCGTCCTGGTGTTTCTCGCCAACCGCGTAGTCACCGCCCAGCGCCGCAGTGTCGTTACCGGGCGGGAGGGATTTAAAGGCAGCAGCGCCATCGTAAGGACTGCGCTCGATCCGGAAGGTCTGGTGTATTTTCAGGGGGAATTATGGAAAGCCGCTCTTGACCACGGGAGCGCAGCCACCGGCGAAGAAGTTGTTATTGAAGGCCTCGAAGGCCTCAAGTTATTTGTTACTAAGAAAAGGGGGTAAATTCGAATGGTACCGATCATAACCGTCGTTATCGTCATAGTAGTCATTGCGATACTGTCGATGTCGATCAAGGTGGTCAACGAGTACGAACGAGGCGTGATATTCAGGCTGGGCAGGCTTATGGGAGCCAAAGGACCGGGCTTGTTTATGATCATCCCGTTCATCGACCGCATGGTCAAAATCGACCTGCGTATGGTCACGATGGATGTTCCTTCCCAGGATGTCATCACTCGGGACAATGTTACGGTACGGGTCAGCGCCGTCGTTTATTTCCGAGTCATAAATCCCGAAGCCTCGGTAGTTAAGGTCATCAACCACATCCAGGCTACTTCGCAGATCTCTCAGACAACACTGCGTAACGTACTGGGGCAGCACGAACTCGACGAACTCCTGTCACAAAGAGAAAAGTTGAATCAGAACCTCCAGACTATCATCGACGAACAGACCGACCCCTGGGGAGTGAAGGTCAGCATTGTAGAGATCAAAGACGTCGAATTGCCGGAAGGCATGCGCCGCTCTATGGCCGCCCAGGCTGAAGCCGAGCGTGTACGTCGCGCCAAGATAATCCATGCAGAAGGCGAGATGCAGGCTTCTGCAAAACTACTGGAAGCCGGCAAGATAATCGCTCAGGAGCCTGTAACCTTGCAGTTGCGCTACCTTCAAACATTGACCGAGATCGCAACGGAGAAGACGAACACCCTGATATTCCCGGTGCCGATAGACCTCATATCCATGTTTCTGCCTAAAAATAAAACAGAAGCTTGCAAGCCGGAAGATGCGGAAGATGTAGTTGAAGTAAAGAAGAAACCAGCCAAATAGCCTAAAGAGAAAAGATCGCCGGGGACAAAGCTCTAGATCTTCAGAGTGACGTCCCCGGCGGGAAGAATCTTGAGCTCCCCGTTTTCAAGCCTCAGTCGCAAGCATCCCTCTGCGTCAACCGATTCGGCCATGCCCTGATACGTGTTGGTGCTTGTTTTGACGGTTACTTTTTGACCCAGGGTAACCAGCGCTCCGGACCACTCGGCGAGTTGCGATTCACCTTCTGACATCCTTGTATATCGCTTTTCGAAATTTTCAAGAAGTCTGGACAGCAGATCGTTTCGCGATATTATTAAACCACTCGCCGCATTCAGGCCCGTTCCGCTCTCCGCAATCTCCGGATGTGCTTTTGCATCGATGCCAATGTTGATCCCTATACCGACGATAGCATACCTTCCCTTCGAAGGTGATTCCCCCGAAACAGCCAGTATACCGCAAACCTTTTTCCCGTCTACAAGAACGTCGTTAGGCCATTTGATTTTTGCTTTTAACCCGCTTATTTCTTCAACGGAATCCAGTACCGCCAGGCTGGCTAGTATGGTAAGAAAGCCTGAAACCTGTTCAGCCGGGTAAAGTATGATGGAAAGATAAACCCCGCCATCGGGGGAGATCCAATCCCTGTCGAATCGGCCTTTACCGTGTTCTTGTGTCCCCGCAACTACCACCGTACCGTTCGGAGCTCCCAGCAACACCTGTTCGCGGGCCGTTTCCATCGTTGAGCTTACACTTGGATGGTAAATCAGGCGCCGGCCTATCTCGCGGGTATTGAGATGAGAAAGTATTATTTCGGGAGACAAATCGTCCGGAGTCATAATCGAAGCAAGGATCAGCCCGTTAAACCATGGTTCGGGCTTTATATTCAAACTGGATAAGTTTTTGCAGCCTGTCAGGGTGGCTGCTGTGCGACAGGGCTTCCTCAGGCGTGACGCTTTTCATACGAACGAGGCCTGCCAGGCACTGGTCAAGGGTCTGCATGCCTTCGTTTGCATTCAGCTGCATCACATTGTTCAGTTCGTATGTTTTTCCGTCTCGAATAAGATTTCGGATAGCCGTGTTGGCCACCATGACTTCAAAAGCAGGAACGCGCCCAGGTCCACCGGCTTTGGGCAGCAGCGTCTGGGACAAAACGGCTACCAGAGTTTGAGAGAACTGCAGCCGGATCTGGGGCTGCTGATCAGAAGGGTACATGTCGATGATGCGGTCCACAGTCTGGGCCGCGTCGATGGTATGCAAGGTGCCCATGACAAGATGGCCGGTTTCAGCCGCCCGGAGAGCCGTCGAAACAGTTGGCAGGTCTCGCATTTCTCCGACCACTATTACATCCGGGTCGTGGCGCAGCGCATGGACGAGGGCGATGTCGAATGAAAGCGTATCGTCTCCGAGGTCGCGCTGGGCGATAAGGCACTTCCGGTTGCGGTGCAGGTATTCGATGGGATTTTCGATAGTGATGACATTGCGGGCGGCGTTTTCATTCAGGTAATTCAGCATTGAAGCCATGGTCGTAGATTTACCGCTTCCCGTGGGGCCCGTGACCAGGATCATGCCCCTGGGTTTCATGACGAGTTCCTTGCATATTTGCGGCAAGGCCAACTGCTCTATGGTGGCCACCTCGGTCGGAACTACGCGGAAACAAATGCTGATCGTGCCGCGCTGCCGCATGACGCTGACGCGGAAACGAGCTAGTCCTGGCACGCCGTATGCGAAATCAAGCTCCAAATCTGTTGTAAAAGCCTTTTGTTGTTCGGCGGAAGCGATTTTTCCAAGCACAGCCTCGAGGTCTTTACCGCTTAGCGAGGGAAGATCTTCTTGGATTTTGAGATCACCGTCGATACGGAGAACAGGCGGGCTGGGAACTCTTAGATGCAGGTCTGAAGCATTCGTGGTTACCACGCGTTTTAATAATTCATCAATTTCTATCATTGGTCCCCCTCGCCTTCGCAACGCTAATAGTAAATGCTGACATTCCCTTTCAGGTGTTCATAATATCATGCAAAGCTAAGTTTTAATATTTGCGATCGTGGCCCATAGCGCCAGCCAACCTGTCTTAACAAACGAATAGTTTATTGTATCTATATGTAATACACTAAACCCCACCTAACCTAAATATACCTCATGGTTATGCCGCAAATCTATCACCTATTTTAACTATACGGTTGCTCCTGTATCGTATTTTAGTACTATCCGAAGTAATTGTTTGACAATGTGGAATTCTGACATTACCATAGAAACATCTTCTTGGTCCCGGGTCTCAAGGAACAACACAGGAGCTTTCTTAATGCCTAAAACTGTTGCAGAAATCAACGAAAAGATCAAAATGGGTAAAGCAGTGGTGGCGACAGCCGAAGAAATTATAGGCATCGCTAAAGAAAAAGGCCTTGCCCGGACCGCCAGAGAAGTGGACGTAGTGACCACTGGCACCTTTGGCCCGATGTGTTCATCAGGGGTGTACCTGAACCTCGGGCACTCGAAACCGCGTATCAAACTCGGTGGCGGCAGAGCCTCATTGAACGATGTTCCGGCTTATACCGGCTTTGCCGCGGCGGACCTTATGATTGGAGCGAATGCGCTTCCGGACGACGACCCCCGTAACAGGGTTCACCCGGGTGAATTCAATTATGGAGGCGGGCACGTTATAGAAGAACTGGTTGCCGGGAGAGATGTGCGGCTGGTGGCCAGCGCATACGGCACCGATTGTTATCCTCGCAAGCAGCTGGAAACTCTTATCAACATCAAAGACGTCAACGAAGCAGTCATGTTCAATCCTCGCAACGCTTACCAGAATTACAATGTGGCAGTCAACGCTTCCGATAAAACGATTTATACTTATATGGGGATACTTAAGCCGCGCATGAGTAATGCAAATTTCTGCAGTGCCGGCCAGCTTTCACCGTTGTTGAACGATCCTGGATATAAAACCATCGGGATCGGTACTCACATATTTCTTGGCGGTGGCACCGGCTACGTCGCCTGGAACGGCACCCAGCACAACACATCTGTTCCCCGAACGGAACAGGGCATCCCTAAAAGGGGAGCAGGAACGCTTGCGGTGATCGGCGATCTTAAGGGGATGAATCCCAGGTGGGTCGTCGGGATAAGCATGCTGGGATACGGTGTGACCCTCGCGGTCGGGATCGGGGTCCCCATCCCGATACTGGACGAAAAAGTGCTTGAAAACACCCTTTGTACGGATGCCGATATACTGGCGCCCGTGGTGGATTATTCCAAAACTTACCCCCAGCGGTAATCCGACGTTCTGGCCGAGGTAAGTTATGCAGAGCTCAAATCGGGCACCGTCAAACGGCTCGGAAAAGAAGTTGCCTGCGCATCACTTTCGAGTTATTCAAGGGCGGTCGAGATAGCAGTGACCCTCAAAGACTGGATCTCTTCCGGTAGATTTATGTTAACTGAACCCGTAGCGTACCTGCCCGGCCCGGACGCGGGGATAGTTTTCAAACCGCTCAATGAACGTTGTTAGGGGTATTCGCATGAAGATATCAAGAAAAGTAGTCTTGCATTTCCCACCGCGAATCGTGGAACAGCCGGTCATCAATAATCTTATAAAAGATTACGACCTCAGTTTCAACATCCTGAAAGCTTCGATCATCCCGAACCAGGAGGGTTACGTGGTCCTGGAGCTTAGTGGCGAACAGGACAATTATGACGCGGGGATCAAATATATAACCTCGGCAGGGGTCAAGATCGAATCGCTGAGCCACAGCGTACTGCGAAATGAAGACCGCTGTACCCAGTGTGGAGCGTGTGTCAGCGTATGCCCCACGAGGGCTTTCATACTGGTCCCGGAAACGCGCCTCGTGACCTTTGACAATAACCGCTGTGTAGCTTGCGGTCTCTGCATCAAGGCTTGCCCGCCCAGGGCCATGGCACTTCACTTTTAACCATGTTCCAGCCGCGCAACTACCGTCTCTGGGTAAACACCCCCGCACTAGCCTCCTATACCGTCCCGATCAAGGAAACCGATCTCTACATGCGCACGACGGAAAATTTCTACCCTGTCGCTTTTCAAGTCGTTAAAGAACACCGTGAAGCCCTCGAAAGATATATCTCGTCGCATCCGTTTTTTGTCGCCTCTTTTGAACCCGTTGCGATTGAAGACAGCGCCCCTTTGATCGTCCGGGATATGGCTTGCGCGGCTGCTCTGGCAGGCGTGGGCCCCATGGCCGCGGTAGCCGGTGCGATCTCACAACTGGTAGGCCAGGAATTATCTCGCGTATCCGATGAAGTTATCGTGGAAAACGGGGGGGATAACTATCTGCGGTCTTCCAAAGAACGCGTGGTCGCCATCTATGCCGGGTCTTCTCCTCTGAGCGGGAAAGTAGGATTGCGATTTATGCCCTCTGACATGCCTTTGGGTATTTGCACGTCCTCCGGGACCGTGGGGCCTTCTATAAGCCTGGGGAAGGCTGACGCCGTGGTGATTGTTTCACGTTCAGCCGCACTGGCAGATGCCGCAGCGACAGCCGTGGGAAATACTGTGAAGTCGGCGAACGACATACCTGCGGCCCTTGAACTGGCAAGTGTTATCCACGGGGTTACAGGAGCAGTCGTCATTTTGGGCGACAAAATCGGTGTATGGGGAAAGCTGGAAATCTGCAGATTGGATGTCGGGCGGGACGCCTGATGCGTTTATTCCGCTAGAAAACCGGCAATTTTTCGCGAATGAAGTCCACGAATTCGTGGATCAGTCTTGTCGCCAGTCTTTCCGTATAGAAGATACAATAAAAATCCCTTTTCATTTTGAGGTCGCTCAATGCGACCTGGCAAACCGTTCCGACCTCCAGGCTTTTCCTGATTGCCAGGTTCGAAACAAAAGCTATGCCGGCATGTGCCTCCACGGCAGACACGATCGCCTGGCTGCTCCCGAGAGTGAGACGCGGTTTCAAGCGGTTGACGTTCAGGCCTGCCTTGGCCATAAGGGACTCCATGCTCCTCTGTGTGCCGGATTTTGATTCGCGGAATATCAGCGCTTCTTCTTCGATTTCTGTAAAAGCCACCTGTTTACGATGGGCAAAAGGATGTTCAGGGAAAACGATAAGGACGATTTCATCTTCGGCCATTTTAAAGGTTTCGAATCCCTGTCCTTTAGGAGGCACCGAACCACAAAACCCGACTTCATATTTTCCGTCTTTAACACCTGATATCACCGACGTGGAATCCTCTATGACTACACGTGATCGTACAGCTGGGTTCTGATTTAGAAATTCACCCACCAGTACCGGCATAATGTACTCTCCGGGTGTCGTGCTGGCGGCTATGAGTAGTTCTCCTCCGACTTCGTCGCGCAGTTTACCGAGGTCCTGCAGCAGTGCA
>CAZMDI010000048.1:4935-7670 GCA_964564995.1 uncultured Dehalococcoidales bacterium | reverse complement strand
TACCTGCTGGACGGCGGAACCTTACTACGCTCGGTGCATCTCTCCGAAGCTGGCGGGGGGCCGACGGGCGGAGGAGTTCAAAAGATCGGATGGGACGGAACGCTCCTATGGGATTTCAAGTATATGAGCGACAGCTACGTACCCCATCATGATATAAAACCACTCCCCAATGGCAATGTACTGCTGGTATGTTGGGAATTCAAGACCCAAGCTGAAGCCGTGGCCGCCGGCAGAAAAACTACATTGCTGAGCGAAAGCAAATTGTGGCCCGAGAAAATCGTGGAAATCCAACCGGTCGGCTCTACCGGAGGCACCGTCGTCTGGGAGTGGCACCTCTGGGACCACCTTATTCAGGAAGCTGATCCAAGCAAACTAAACTACGGCGTCGTTGCGGCACACCCGGAACTGATGGACATCAACTTCGCTCTTGGTGGAAAGGCTGACTGGATCCACGTTAATGCCATCGATTACAACCCGAAACTGGACCAAATCGTACTCAGCTGCCATGAACAGTCTGAATTATGGATCATAGATCACAGCACGACCACCGAGCAGGCCGCCGGCCACAGCGGAGGGAATAGCGGGATGGGCGGCGACCTCCTTTACAGATGGGGAAATCCCCGGGGTTATGGAGCCGGGACGACATCAAACCAAAAACTTTTTGCGCCACACAATACAGCCTGGATAGAAAGCGGGTTGCCAGGGGAAGGTGACATACTTATATTCAACAATGGCAACTCCAGACCAGGAGGGAATTACTCATCGGTGGATGAGATCACACCTCCGGTAACCACACAAGGCAGTTATCCGCTAACCACCGGTTCGGCATACGGCCCGGCGCTACAAACGTGGATCTACAAGGCCAAGAACACGACGGATTTCTTTGCGGACAAAATCTCCGGCGCCCAACGCCTCGCCAACGGCAATACCCTGATCTGCCATGGACCGCAAGGGATATTCTTCGAAGTCACAACAGCGGGTGAAACCGTTTGGAGATATGTTAATCCGGTAACCGATACAGGCATAACAACCCAGGGACAGACAATCCCGACAGGGACCGCAGGGGATACGAGGAGTGCGACGTTTCGAGCCCAGCGCTTTGCGGCGGACTCTGCTGCGCTTAAGGGGCTGGACCTTACCCCCGGGAAACTGCTCGAGTCAACCTCCTGAATATTCATAATAGAAGGTAATCTCAGGTGAAAATAACTCTCACGCCAGCGCTGTCGTTTGCCATAGCCGCAAGCATCCTTTTTGGAGGGTGTTCGCGTCCCGTACCCGAGCTATCCGGGAGCACAGCCACGGCGCCGGCAACATCACAAGCGACGGCCATTTCGCAAACGGCACTAATAACAGGAACAACACCGACGGCATCGTCCACCCAGACACTGACGATTGCTGTGCCTTCCGCCACGACCCCCACTCAAACGCCAATCTCAAGCGTTACACCGACTTCGACGACTGCGTCACCATCAACGACAGGGAAGCCGACGTTGACCGATTTTTCTCAAATCGGACAGCCTGTCCTTCTCGCCAGCAATTTTAAATTTACAGAGGGGCCAACCTGGGACCACACCCGGGGAGTCCTACTCTTCAGCGATATCGATGCCAACAGGATCTATCAGCTTGCGCTTCCCAACACTATCACTATATTCCGGGAACCGAGCAATCAATCTAACGGGCTTACCTTCGATGTAAATGGATATCTGCTGGCGGCTGAATACGGATCGCGCAGTTTAACGAGAACACTGGCTGACGGCACTGTAGTAACGCTGGCCAGTAATTATCTGGGCAAGACACTAAACTCACCGAATGACCTGGCCGTTCGCTCCGATGGTTCCATCTATTTCACCGACCCGACCTACGGTTTGGGGAACAGGACCAAAGGGGTTGAGTTTACGGGCCTATATCTGCTCAAACCCTCGGGAGAGCTGGTACTGGAGGGAAAATTCGATCAATCCCCGAACGGTGTCGCTATGTCGCCAGACCAAAACACTTTGTACCTGGCTTTGACAACCGGTAATAAAATACTGGCTTTTGATGTATCCAAGGACGGAACTACCACACATGAACGAACGTTGGCCGAGATGCCGCAACCGGATGGTATGACCGTGGATGTAGAGGGGAACATATACGCCGCCGTTTTGGACGGAATTTACATCTTTTCGCCTGCCGGCAACTTGCTGGGCAAAATAAAGACGAGCAGCCAACCGACCAATTGCGAATTTGGCGGGCCCAAAGGCAACCTCCTTTTTATCACAGCCCGAGATTCGCTTTACTATATCGAGATGCCAGTTTCCGGTTTTTGAGTGAAACAACCAAACAATTCAGTATCTAGCACGTGTGTCTGCTTTGACAACCGGATGCTGTTGGTAATAGCCGAGAAAGCTGCTGATTACGATAATTTCACTGATTGTCTAATCACAATCAATCCAAAGGTAATAATTCTCGTGTAAAATAACTTGACGGATCCCGGGCTTTCAACCAGGATTAAAGGGAAATAAAATGGATGAACCGAAGGGAATTTCACGCAGGGAGTTCCTGATAAAAGCAGGGCTGGCTGTGGGCGCAGCCGGTTCCATAACGCTTTTGAACGCGTGCTCGCCCTCCGCGATAACTTCGATAGTAACGAAAACGGTCATTGCCGCGCCGACCAACAGCACCACAGGCTCGAAATCTTCCAACACCAATCATTCTTCTGGAACGACAACATCTGCAACGACATCTGCAACGACATC
>CAZMDI010000048.1:0-4835 GCA_964564995.1 uncultured Dehalococcoidales bacterium | reverse complement strand
ACATCTGCAACGACATCTGCAACGACATCCGCCACGCCGACCGCCACCTCCGCAACGACGACGGCACAGTCTGTCGCCGAGAAAAACTTCCCCGGTACGGTAATCCTCGGCAGGCCTGAAAATCACGCGGTAACACTGAATCTGCTCACGAGTGCAGACTGCGAATACTATGTCGAATACGGGAAAAACACAGATATCTACGACGGAAAAACCAAT
This sequence comes from uncultured Dehalococcoidales bacterium, assembly GCA_964564995.1. GTDB lineage: Bacteria > Chloroflexota > Dehalococcoidia > Dehalococcoidales > UBA1222 > SURF-27. The sequence goes on along the minus strand of CAZMDI010000048.1, from coordinate 4,619 downwards.
CCCTCAAGCCTGAAGCAATCAGTCCCTGCGGAGATAAGCCTGAGCGGACTGGACGCAGATGCGGCGTATTTTTATCGAATACGCCACCGCGCACCGGGGGGGGAAGACTATTACGCCAGTGCGACATCGGTGTACCATACCCAAAGGGCAAAAAATGGAAGCTTCATCTTTACCATCGACGCAGACCCTCACTGGGACGAGAACACAGACCTGGATAAAATAAAACTGACGTTCCAGAATATTTTGAACCAGAAACCTGATTTCAATCTCGACCTGGGGGATACCCCCTTTCTCGACAAAGTGACATTCCTTGGAACAACGCTGGCTTCAAAAACCCCTTCTACCTACGAAGCCGTAAGCGCCGTCAATATCGACCGACGCAGTTATTTCGATATCTTCACCCGGTGTGTGCCGCTATATCTGGTTTTAGGAAATCATGACGGTGAACAAGGCTATTTGCTGGACGGAACAGAGAATAATATGGCTATCTGGGCCACCAAAGCCAGAAAGCTTTACTACCCTAACCCTTCTCCTGATAGCTTCTACACGGGGCATGCCACTGAAGAGCCTTTTGTCGGTTTGCGCGAGAGTTATTATGCCTGGGAATGGGGCGATGCCCTGTTTGTCGTGCTCGACCCTTACTGGTATACAAAGCCAGTGAAAACCCCTGCCACAGGCTGGGACTGGACTTTAGGCAAGGACCAATACAACTGGCTTAAAACCACACTGGAAAAGAGCGAAGCCAAATATAAATTTGTCTTTTCCCACAATCTGGTGGGCGGATTTGACCCCTCCTTGAACAAGAACCTACCCGCCGGTTCGGGAAATGGAAGAGGAGGCAGTGAGGCGGCACACTTTTATGAATGGGGAGGCTCGAATACCGACGGAACCCCCGGATTCAACCAAAACCGGCCGGGGTGGGGCAAGCCGATCCATCGTTTGCTCGCAGACAACCACGTTTCGATATTCTTCCACGGCCACGACCATTTTTTTGGTAAACAAGAACTTGACGGAGTAGTCTATCAAGAATGCCCCCAGCCAGCTTCAATGAGCAGTTCCAACCACGCCAGCGAATACGGCTATACAGATGGTACCTTTTTGGGAAGCTCAGGCTACATGCGTATCACAGTGACGGGCACTTCGGTTACCGTCGATTATGTCATGACTTACCTTCCGGGTGAGGAGACGACAACAAAGAAAAACGGGGATGTGGCCTGCTCTTATACCATCAAAGCCAGCTAGATCATGTAACGGCAATCAATCCAGTACCGATTAATCGAAAGGAACTAACAACCTGGACACCTCAAACAAGGATTATGTCATTGCAAAGGGAATCTCTAGAAGAGAGTTCCTGAAAAAGGCCGGGATAGTTATCGGGGGGGCCGCGATAGCCTCGATACCCGTGTTGTCAGCCTGTGCAGATATTCACACGACCACTGCCAACACCGGTAAACCCAAGCCAACCACACCGAGACCCCCTACCCGGACAGCCCTTACTACTTCGTCTGCGGCTACCAGTTCGACGCCTGCGACCGCTCCTTCAACAGACCCCACATCAACACCCTCAATTTTCAACGGAAATTTTTTTAACGGCAACCTGATACTGGGGCGGCCTGCCGATACTAGCATCGGAGCAAGCCTTTTATCAGCATTGAATACGGATATTTATATCGAATACGGTAAAACAACCGGAGATTACAGCTGGCAGACCTCGATTTACAGCCTGCAGCCAAATCAACCGCTTCAGATCGATATCAATAACCTGCAGGCGAACACGCGTTACTTTTACCGGGTATGCCACCGTGTTGCGGGAACCTCCGGTTTTTCTGCGGGAACAGAATCGTTTTTTCATACCCAAAGAGCACCAGGCAGCAAATTCAATTTCGGGGTGCAGGGTGATTCGCATCCCGAGCGCACGACCACCATGTTCAACCCGGACCTGTACAATCTGACAATGGCCAATGTGAAAAAGACCAATCCAGATTTCTACTTCACCATGGGCGACGATTTCAGCGTTGACCCTATGATCGCCAAAAACCAGCTAAGCGCGCAAAACGTTAATGCGCTTTATTCAAACCAGAGGGAATTCCTTGGAGTCGTGGGGAACTCTGCGCCCATCTTCCTGGTCAACGGCAACCATGAGCAGGCCGCCCGTTACCTGCTAGACGGAACAGCCAATAACGCCGCGGTTTTCGCGGGACAAGCACGCTCAAAATATCACGCTTTGCCGGTCCCGGATGGCTTCTATACGGGGGATACGGAGCAGGTGCCTTTTATCGGACTACTGCGGGACTATTACGCCTGGACCTGGGGAGACGCGCTTTTCGTTTTGATAGATTTCTACTGGCATTCTCCGGTTGCAGTGGATAATGTGGCCGGAAATGAGACGGCCAGAACTAAAAATCTGTGGGAAATCACGCTGGGCGACGCACAATACCAGTGGTTCAAGCAAACACTGGAAAGCTCCACATGCAAACATAAATTCGTTTTTTCACATCACGTTCTCGGGACGGGGCGGGGAGGCATAGAGAACGCAAGTCAGTATGAATGGGGAGGCAATAACCAGAAGGGAGTCTGGGAGTTCAACACGATGCGCCCGGGATGGGCGTTGCCTATCCACCAGTTGATGGCTAAAAACGGCGTAAGCGTATTCTTTCACGGGCACGATCACCTGTTCGCCCACCAGGTGCTGGACGGAGTAGTGTATCAGCAAGTCCCCATTCCGGCTGATTTCACATATACGGCGTTTAACGCTGACGCTTATAAATCCGGAAGCATCCTTCCCAACTCCGGGTTTCTAAACGTAACGGTATCGGCTGAAGAGGTCCAGGTTGATTATGTGAACTCTTTTTTGCCCAAAGACGAAAAAACGGGAAAGCAAAACGGGCAGATCGCGATTTCTTACTCACTCTAAGGAGATATTATGGAAGAATACCAGGATGCCATTTCACCTGAAGAACCCCCGACAGAGATGCCGAACGGCGTACGAATTTCTGTATGGGGGTTCTTGAAACGACATACAAATCGATGGCGCATCCTGGCCGCCGCCGGCTTGATAATCGCGACGGCTCTTTGTCTCTGGACTCCGGCGCGCCTGTTTGAACCGGACGACTGGGCTTATTACTATGCCGTGCGTAATTTTGCGGAAGGCAACCTGGTGGTAAGCGACGCGGTACACATAGCCCAGACAAGAGAAGCCCAAGCAGATGGAGGACAGCTTGGCCAGTATGTAAGCATCGGAGGCGGCAAATGGGCTCTGGAGAAAGCTCCCGGCTTCCCCATTTATGAGGTGCCTTTCCAACTGCTGGGCATACCTCGCTGGGGGAATGTTGTGCTGGCGTTGGGTATGACCCTGGCCACGTTCATACTCCTGAAACGGCTGCGTGACGAAAAGGCGGCCTGCATAGGTTCTCTGTTGATGATATTCACTCCGGTAAGCCTCGTTATGTTAAACCGAAGTTACATGGACAGCTTTGCCGCAGGGGCTTTCCTCGTGATGGGCGGGGCGTTATACGTCTACTGGTTGCTGGAACGAAAACACCGAGGTCCCCTCGCCGGCGGCTTGATGGTATTCTTTGCATTTCTGCTCATCGCGTGGTCGGTGGTCACCCGCTATACCAACGTAACCGTGGCAATTGTTTTCGCCCTGCATTTCGCCGGGGTGGAAATTCATTCGTTCTTCAAGAAACGAGGGAAAATAAGTCTATTTGAAATTGCGGCAGGGGCGATGGGAGCAGCCATCCCTCTGGCTTTCCTTTTGATTTACGATAAAATCGTCTTCGGATCGCCTTTCGACTACGGGTACCAGTACACCAAGGGGGACATCAGTTTCGCATTTCAGCACATCGGCTCGTCCACACAGACCGGCGGCTCCGTATTCTGGAATATAATCCTCACCAACCTCAAGGTAGCCCCGCATACCCTATTCACGGGGTTCCCGTTGCTTGTAATCGCGCTGCCCGCACTGGCTATCGCTATTTGGGCGGCCTTTAGACGCCGCAAAGGCGCGTGGTACAACCTGAGCGAGGTACTGAGATGGGACATCCTGTTGATAATAATCGGCTGGTTCGCAGCAGTGTTTCTCCTTTATATCACATATGAATGGACAGCCAACCAGCAGATGGGATCCCGCCCCTTCATCGTCATGGCCCGTTTCTACCTGCCCGGGCTTTTCCCGCTGGTAGTTCTTTCGGCGCTGCTGATATCTAAAATCCCTATTAAATTCGCCCTTGGCATGGTCGCCGTAACGGTAATCGCCGGATCAGCGATTTATCTGCAGTCGCTTCAGAGTCAGTTAGAGGGGCCGGGGGGGGTAAAAGCCGGGGGTCTTCCTACCAACCCTAACGGTCAACCGGGTATTAACAAACCCACGGGCCTGCCGGGTGGGTTGCCTCAGGGCAATCAAACACGCCCGCCGCCGACCGGAAAACCGCCTGCGACGTAAAGGAAATTGTGTTTATCCCCTGGTTATAAATAGCGACAAACCCTGGAGGACCAGCCTCATCATCACTGCACGCATGTTGACGGCGTTCTATCTGACACCTGGGCTAACGGTACTGTCGGCGGTTACGAGCCAGTATCGCTCTCAAGAGGTGAACAGTTAAGACGATCTCGTTGCG
>CAZMDI010000047.1:0-7852 GCA_964564995.1 uncultured Dehalococcoidales bacterium | reverse complement strand
TTATCTTGTGCTTTGCCTGGAAATATTCATCGAATAAATGTTCTTTTTCTTCCTGGTTGAAGCCGATACCGGTATCTGTAACCTTGATAACCATGAACCGACCGGCTTTTGTGGCCTCGACTGAGATGGTCCCGTTTTCAGGGGTAAACTTACTGGCGTTGGCGAGCAGGTTCAGGATTACCTGTTTGACCCTGCGCTCATCTGCTTTGATAACCGTTCCTTCGATCTCGGCCGTGCTTATCACAATTTTCTTGCAGCCTCTGGGGTTTGACCTGGTGGATTCCACGCAGTTGCTTATCAATTTAGACATATCTATTTCGACTTTGTTCATTTCCATTCTGCGTGCTTCGATCTTCGACAGGTCCAGTATGTCGCTGATCAGTGACAGAAGATGATCGCTGTTTTCCGAGATGTAGGAAACATATTCTGTTTGTTTTTTGTTCAGCGCTCCATAATATTGCTTGCCCAGCAGTTCAGAAAAACCGATTATAGAAGTTAACGGGGTCCTCAGTTCATGAGACATGGAAGCCAGGAAATCTGATTTGGCCGTGCTCGCGCTTATAGACACTTCGAGAGCTTCTCTAAGTTGTGCGTTGCGCTCGTTGACCTTTTCTTCAAGTTGCGCGTTAAGTTCCTGCAGTTCCTCGACAAGTTGCGCCAGTCGATCGGCGGTAACCCGGCGCTCGAAGGCGCTGCTGACTATCTGTGATATCACGCGAATTGCCGAGATACCTGCTGCGCTCAATTCGTTCTCGCCCAGCGGGTCTGACAGCCCGTAATACCCTGCTACCTTGCCGCTGATCATTATGGGGAATACCAGAAGGGCGGTGATGCCCTGATTTTGCAGGATATCCTTCAACAGTCCGCCCTTTTTGGATAGTTTGGATACATCGGATATGTGAACATACCCTTTCCTGGCTATTTGTTGAGTCCACCAGTCAGATTCGAGAATCCCCTGATTTTCCAGAAAATGTTCCGACTTCAGGGGCAGGGTGGTATTCCATCGGTCGATACCGATTTGGGCCGCTGTTGATCCGTCCATTATGTAAAGGAAGGCAGTACCGGTCTTGCTGTACATCCTGATATCGGTAACGGCTCCGTTTATGACCGCGTCAGTCATCTTGGAGACTGTGAAGGCGGCGGACATCGAAGAAATCATTGTCTCGTACGCCAGGTTGGCTTGGATGATTTCTGCGGCCTTTTTGCTCTCGAACAATTGTGTTTGGAGCATGGCGTTTTTCACGGTTTGCGCTTCGGCATGTTTACGTTCAGTAACATCCGTCAGGATATGGATAGTTCCGTTCACCATATTGTTATCATCGATCAACGGGGATACGGTCTCTGAAACGAAAATACCCAGGTTGGATTCGTAGTATTCACTGGTTTGCAGGGTCCGGGTTTCCATGCACGTGGCATGTAAACAAAACTGGGAGCATCTCTGCGTGCCATGGACAACTTCAAAGCAGTGTTCCCCGATTAACGTCTTTGGGTGTTTGCCCATTTTATTTGCGAATGACATGTTTACCCGGGTTATTTTTTGGTTGCTGTCGACTATGTATATCATCTCGGAGATGGAATCAAAGGTTATACGCCATTGCCTGGCCGCCTGGATGAAATCCTGTTCCAGGCGCCTGCGTTGTGTTATATCCACCATCACGGTCAGGAAGAACTGACTCCCCTGGCTGGATACCAGGTCACCCGAGAACAGACCGTAAAATATGCGTCCGTCCCGGTGCCGAACCTGGAGTTCGAAGCTTCTGATGCTTCCTTCCTTTTCCAGTTTATCCGCCAGCGCCGATTGCTGTTCATGGTTAGGAAATAAATTGAGTTCTTCCGCAGTTTTACCGATGATCTCTTCCCTGGAATACCCCAGTGTTTCCAGAAAGGCTTCGTTGACGTCGGAGAATTTCCGGTCAGGGATCCCGCTGAGGGCCATCAATGCAGGGTTGTTGTGGAACATCCTCTCGAAAAGCTGACGCGCTTCCTGCTCGGCAGCCAGATCCTTGGAAATGCCAAAAACACAGGCCTGCCCGTCCCACTGGCCGAACCATACTCTGGTCTCCACCGGTACCAAACCACCGTCCTTGCGTGCCAGCGGCAGGGGACAGCTGTCTCTTTCCCCACGGAACATTGCGCCGAATATGCCCTCGGCTTCCTGGCGTCTGTCACCCGGGTGCAGCTCCAGGATATGCATCGTCTTCAGTTCGTCCATGTTATAGCCCAGCTTGCGTGTGACGGTCGAGTTGGTGAAGAGCAGCTTCCCGTCCGGGGTCCCCACCATTATCATGTCGGTCATGGATTCGAAAAACGTGCGGAAATTGGTTTCGCTGGATTTGAGCTTCTGCTCAAGCCTGGCTTGAATCGACACATCTTCAAATATGTAGAACCGCCCGAAATATTCGTCATTGTCACCGCGCATCTGCGCTGAGTACCTGCGCACGGTCCTGTCTTCGATGAAGGGGATGAAGTCTTCGATCACAATGCGGTTGGCTTCACTCTGGAGAGGTTTGCATGAGGCGGCAAAGGCCGCAATATCTACCAGACTCGGCAGGCACGCAGGGATGATCTGGTTGTTGGTGAGTTCGCCCCGGTGGATCTGCTCTTCCAGTTTGGTGATTCCCCATATTTCGCAGAAGCGGTGATTGGAATAGAGTATTTTGTCGGTGCGGTTATCCACCACCAGGAAACCCAGCGGCGACGAATCCGCCATCTGCCCCAGCAGCGAGGCGTCCCACCGCAGCTTTTCCTCCATCCTCTTCTGCTCGGTGATGTCCCAGTTGGTGCCGATCATGCGCAGGGGGTGCCCGGCAGCGTCACGTTCCACCATGGCCATGCCGCGGATGTCGCGTATGCCCCCATCCGGCCAGACGACACGGAATTCTATGTTAAAATCCTTTTCGCCCCGCAGTGCCTGTTGGATTGCCTGGTCACCGCGCTGTTTATCATCCGGGTGCAGCCCCTGCTGCCACGCGGCGTACGCCCCGCTGAAACTGGCCGCTGTTATCCCGTAAAGACGATACATCTGGTCATCCCAAACCAGGCGGTCAATGGCAACATCGTATTCCCATATACCCACATTTCCCGCACGCGCGGCCAAAGAAAGCCGACCGCTGAGATCCCGCAGGCTATCCTCGTTGCGTTTGTGTTCGGGATTGTCGCTTACACTCGCCCATATTTCGGGCGTTCCGTCCTGGCTTTGTCCCAGATTCAGGTCCAAACGGGCCCAAAACGCTGTCTCGTCGTGTTTTACCATCTCCGCTTCAAACGATTGAGGTTGTGCTGTTTCTAAAAGCAGTTTCCGGCGCAGATAGTAAACCTCCTGGGAACCACGGCTGATAAATCTGGAGAATAAGGGCTGCCTTGCCAGTTCAGCCCTGTTACAACCCAGCAGCTCGGAAAAACTCTGGTTGGCCATCGTGAGAAGCCCTTTTTCCGTGACGGTGCAGTATCCCGCTGGCGACCTTTCGTAAAGCGCTTTGTACCGGATCTGCGATTCGAGAAGTTCCGCCTGCGTGCGCTGCATCTCCTCGTTCTGCATCTGGAGTTCGATCTGGTGCACCTGCAGCTCGTGTAGCAGTTTACGGTATTCTTCGGGCTGAGTCGCAACCCTGTCCGCGATATCCTCTTCCATTTTTGGCAAAGCTGCCTCGGCCTTCCGCCGAAGCTCTGCGTCTTCTTCAAATCTGCCTGGCATAGTCGTTACCATGGGTTTTATCCTTATGGGGCCGGCTTCCCTGATTTTAGCGAATCATCGGGATGGTTTTTATATAAGCTACCGCCAACCTGGCCTACAATACTACCTTGAGTACGGTCAGGCAAAAAGACCCGTTTGTTCCAATAATACAGCCCCTTCGACTCAAACGCTGTATTCCGGCGTGAATTCCCTTATGAAAAAGTTGCCCATGTCGTGCCTAACGGTCCAATAATTGCGCTCCGGCGTTTCAAATAGTGGCGTCGGGATTATTATCCGCGGTTCCGCTCCGGCTGAATAAACCTTCTGGTTCCGATTGGCTCGATTTCAAAATCCCAGCCCATGTTGATCGGCAAAGATATGCAATAAGGCACCCACCGTAAACGACAGCAAAAATACGCCAGTCATGGCCCCAGGTTCGGGCTTGCCCTTTGAAAAGGTGGTCAGCATCCGGGACAACAGCACCACAGGCGATGCCAAGAATGCCGAGGAGAACAAGACGTGATGGTACTCGCATTTTATAATATAGCTTAGCGCAAACCCGTAAGGATTCAATCATCCAACCTCTCACCTGTATCACTCCGTGTTGGCTTCATTCCGATGCCATTTAATAAATTCGCCGATCATTCCGCGCTCAAGAACATCTCAATGTCCTTTTTCTGGAAACGCCGGTCCCCCCTGGAGCAGATGCGGTAAGCCTTGATCAAACCGTCGTTGCTCCAGCGCCGCACGGTGTCGATATGCACGTTGAGCAAAACCGAAACCTCTCTGGTAGTAAGCATTGTTTCCATATTATCAGTATATTCAAGCATTATTTTCCCCTTTTGATGTTGCCGGGCATGGCTTTGACCACTCTACCTCGGTGTTCTGAATATCCTTCATAACCTTAAAAAACGCATCGACGACCGCGGAGTCAAACTGTGAACCCCGTTTGAAGTTAATCTCGTTGATAGCGAATTGTATGCTTGACGCTTTTCGATACAGTCGTTCGGACGTCATGGCATCATAAGCATCCGCCACGGCCAGTATCCTCGATACAATTGGGATCTCTTCACCCAGCAATTGGTCGGGGTAGCCCAAACCGTCGTAACGCTCATGATGATGTCTGATGGCCTTCTGTACTGCATCACTGGCAACGATTGGCGCAATATAATGTTCGCCCATACCGCTATGGCGGGCGATGTCAGAATACTCTTCACTGCTGAGCTGGCCGACTTTGTGAAGGGCTGACTCCCCCACGCCCAGTTTACCGATATCGTGCAACAATCCAGCCAGCCACACGATATCTCTTTCAAAGGGGTCCATCTCGACATATTCCGAGATAGCGGCCGAGAGGGTTGAAACCCTGAGAGAGTGCAGGCAGGTGCGAGGGTCCCGGATTTTAAACGCGTTGATTATCGAAACCAGGTTTTCTGTAAAAGGCGCACCGCCCTTGTATAGTAAGGTGTTCGATATTTGTTCCAAAAACCATTGGCGCGTAAAATCTTCGATATCGAGGCTGCCTTTTGAGATATTTTCCAGAATCACCCCGATAGGATATCGCCCGTCTGCTAAACATTTGCTAAATATATGGCATGCGTCTCTGAATATCTTCTAAACAAAAGAGTCATCCGGTCATCTGCCGCAGTGAGGTCCACCTGATCCACCCGCAACGCAGGCGTCTGAAAAGATTGACGTGGAACCGGGATCAGATGGTGGACGATTGCCGCGCAGAGGGTACTCTGCATTCGCCGAACGTGTTCGGCAAGAGGATCAGGACGTAAAGGACCGCCATTGCCGCTTTTCGGCTCTTCAATGAAACAAGGGGAAATCTGTGGAAATTCCCTGTCTCCTGAAAGGACAGGAGAGACAAACGCAACAGTAAAAAGTCATCCGGAATAAGGTTCAACCGGATGTAAAAAGGACTATATCAGCCTGTATCCCACTCCCCGCTCTGAAATGATATGCTGCGGCTTTTGCGGGTCTTCCTCGATCTTTTTACGAAGACGCATGATGAATACATGGAGATATTGTTTTTCATCGGTATACTCTGGCCCCCAGATATCCTGTAGCATAGAGAGAAATGTAACAATTTTGGGCGATGCCAGGGCGAGCGTGGAAACAACCAGGTATTCCTTGACGGTCAGTTTTATCTCGCGTCCGTTGATAGTTACCTGTCTGGCTACAAAGTTGACCTCAAAATCGCCGCTCGTGAAAGCAGGATTGGACGATATTGTTGTATTTTTGGTTCGGCGAAATACAGCTTCAATTCTGGCTAACAGCTCATCAATGCCAAAGGGCTTGCAGAGATAATCGTCAGCGCCCAGGTTCAAACACAGAACCTTGTCTTTTTCGTCATCCAAAGCGCTCAGCATGATCACGGGTATCTGAGACCATTCCCTCAGCTTGCGTACAATTTCGTATCCATCAACGTCCGGCATCATGATGTCGAGAACGATGAGGTCGGGAAGTTGCTCTTCTATAACCTGGAACGCTTGTGTCCCGTCAGCAGCGCCGTAGGTCTCATATCCATGCGCCTCGAGGTTGGCTCGGGTGAATTTTATGATAGATAAATCATCGTCTACGACAAGTATTTTTTTTCTCATATCGGCACTGCACTTCCAGCTTACGTTCTTCGAATAATATCACACATATCCTCGTTCCTCAATCAACTTCCTTACTATAGCTGCCAAAACCCATGCTTACCTGGGCAAATATTCCAGCGGCCCGGCCCGTCGCCTTATTTCAGTTTTGCTCCCTCGACGGTTCCCAGTGAAGAAACGGGGCCGATTGTTTATGAAATATTCATTTTACTGCCCCATACATTCAGCAATCGTTTAGGGAAAGTATTTTAAATTGATGCTGATCGTATAAAAGGAGCGCAAAATGAAAAAAATGTTTATAGGTTTCGTCATCGGCCTGGCCGCCTGCCTGATAATCGTAGTTACCGTCTCCAGCCAAACAAGGGCTGCGGGCGATACTTCTACGACCGATACCACCGGTATCGGTGATATTTCGGCACTCCTTCCCGATGTGGGGGCGATTTATAAGTCCGCACTGGGCAGTCCCTATCGCCAAATAGAGACGGAAATAACTGACCCGGGTATCGCCGCCTTTTTCGCCAGGTACATGGCTGAAACCGGTCTGGACAAGGTAGGCGCACCGTAATTTCCGGCGCGGGTTTATTTAAAGTATTCCAACCAGCGTTACCGCAAGAGATCCCGGTATCTAAGCGCTGGGATTGCTGTAACGTGGCTAACTCAAGTGAAAAATGAAGCATTCCGTGGTAAATCGCCACAACCGCCTGTTTTTCAATGGCTCCGATGACGCTACCCACCCCATAAATTATTTTTTTGGGAATTAGGAATCACGATTATTCTGCAACGCTTTCTAACGCTACACAATTGAACATCTTGTCTTGTTGTATAATGCTGGCATCGCCCGATGTCCACGGTTGTAAAAAACCCGCAAAAGAGAGGAGGCGCGCCGGCATTGGAAACTTCGCACCCGTCAGATCTGTCAGGCCCTCCCCTGGGAAGCGACGAGCCCTTCAAAGAGCTGTTTGAAACCAGCGGTGTTGTCATAATGATAGTTGATCCGGAATCCGGAAGGATCGTCGATGCCAACCCCGCAGCTGTTGATTTTTACGGATATACGCGCAAGCAGTTATCGGTGATGAACATCAACCATATCAACCAGCTGCCGCCGGATATAATTAAAGCCGAGATGCAAAAAGCAAAAAACGAACAGAAGAATTATTTTGAATTCCCGCATCTCCTGGCTGACGGCACACTTCGTACCGTGGAAGTGTACTCGAATGCGGTTAACACCCAAGGGCATAAACTGCTTTACTCGTTTATTCATGACATCACCGACCAAAAGCTGGCCAGGGAGACTCTGCATCTGGAACGCCAGCGTCTGGCCAGTATCATCAAAGGAACGAATGCCGGGACCTGGGAATGGAATGTTCAAACGGGTCAAGCTAAATTCAATGAACGCTGGGCCGATATCCTCGGTTACTCGCTGGAAGAATTGGCCCCCGTATCCATCGAAACCTGGTCTAAATATACCCACCCCGATGACCTGATAGTCAGTGACGAACTGCTTCAACGCCATCTCAAAGGCGAACTGGACTATTACGAATGCGATTGCCGCATGAAGCATAAGGACGGCCACTGGGTC
>CAZMDI010000046.1:0-7858 GCA_964564995.1 uncultured Dehalococcoidales bacterium | reverse complement strand
GTTTCGGGTGCTGGTACGTCTCGCGTATGATAATTGAGAGCGCGTCTTCCGATGAACTGGTAACGCTCGCGGCGTATTTGTTGCCGCCAGCCATGAGGCGTATCAGTCGCTGTCCATGGCGGGATTCCACCATCCCCAGCATGTCCCCGTCTTCATTTTTGACGTTAAGGTTGCCGCTGACGGATTCCAGGACCACTTTGTCGCCAGCAACCATCTTGGCCAAAACCTCTTTACGCCCGGGTTGTTGAAGACGGACTATGCCGGATTTGCCGGTTTCCTCGATAAAATAATTCGGTTCTAGCTTGTTGGCGCGTTCCCCTTTCACTCCCTCTTCGTCTCCGTCGAGGTGTGCGAGCCGACGCAGGTTCTTTTCAGCGATATTGTTGTATGGGTCGAGTTCCTTGGCACGGCTGTAGGCGTTCCTTGCTTCGGCATATTCACCGAGCTCGATATGGGCGCGTCCGAGCCGGTTATAGGTGTCAACATCGCCCGGGAAATTCTCGAGAATCCCTTTGTTTGCTTCGATAGCTTCGCGCCACAGGCCTTCGATAGCCAAGCCTATCGCCTTCTTGGAAGCTTGCCTGATAAGACGGGCCTGTTCTTCTTTATCGTGTACCATTTTGTCGCCCCAAACCATAAATTCTGGGCCAATCCAGTGCACATTTTACATTAGAATCAGTCAATAAAACAAGCTGGAGCAATGTTTTTCAACCCATTTTGAGATGCCCGCGTTGCGCCAGTCTCCGGGGGGCAGTCCCTTTCACACACGGTGAGCAGGATACCCAAATTGACAGCCAGAGAGTGCTATGATAATCTCATCCGATAGGGGTTTGCATAAATCTTTCAATGGATAACCAAAAGTGTACGCATATCAAATGCGTATCCAAAATAAACTCGCCGGACTGCAACCCTGAACGATACCATCACGAATAAATAGAAATAGCTCAAAAGGAGAAAACATGGAAGACATAAAGCCTAAAGTAGAAAAAGCACTTGATAAGATCCGGCCTTCGCTGGTAGCCGACGGCGGCAACGTGGAGCTCGTCGATGTTAAAGACGGGGTCGTCAAGGTAAAACTAGTGGGGCATTGCGCGGGCTGCCCGATGTCGCAGATGACGCTCAAAAACGGGATCGAGCGGATGCTCAAGCAGGAGATCCCCGAAATCAAGCAGGTCGTTTCGGCCTAACTCGGAAATCGACAAAGCAATTTAGGGCGGGAGTTTATAGCTCCCGCCTTTCTATTTCTGACAGATTACGGCCGGGGTTCTGCCAGGGTGGGCCGAAAACGCCCAACCTATTTCTTCTTTTTCGTCTTCCTCTGTTCGATGTAAAACTCAATTGACCGGGTCGCAAAAGCCGGCATATCCCTGCCGTATTTGCGGAAGGTGACGGCGAAACGCTCGTCTGAGCTATACATCTTGCCCAACCCCAGTAGCATCTCGTCGCTGTAGTCGTAGAAGTTGGACAGACATCGGCTCCACTTATCTATCTGCGCCTGCACTTCCGGGCTCTGCGGTCCTTTTACCATCAAGCCGGCGACCGTCTTCCAGATCGTCTCGCCCTCGGCCTGCAGGATCGCGAACTCCGCTTTACCGAGTTTCGTGACCTTCGATTCACTCTTGTTGAGCACGTCTTCGCCGTACTTTTCCTTTACTTCGGCGCGCATCTTTTCGATTTCCGTTTCGCTGAAACCCTGGTAGTAGTCTTTTATTTTCATTTTGCGTTCTCCCTTCAAATTTCTGAGGGTATTGTCCACGTTGGCGAGCAACTCCCGCAACCGCGCTTTTTTGAGCAGCAGCGCCTGGTAAGACTCGAGGGCTGCGAGGACATCGAATTCCGGCCGATTGACGATGTCCCTTATCTCGTCGAGGTTGAAGCCCAGTTCGCGAAAAACATAACCTTTTGCAGGCGGGTTGCCGCCTCGTCCCCATACTGGCGATAGCCGTTCCCAGCAAGGCGTTGCGGCTTGAGCAGGCCGACCTGGTCTCAGTAGTGCGGCGTGCGCACACTTGCCCCCACCATGGCCGCCAGTTGCTTGACCGTGAAAACCTTATTTCCCAGCATACTACACTATGAGGTAACGTCATAGTAAAGGGGCCACTGGAACCGTATGCAAATACAAGGGCGGGTTTTTGAGAAAGAAGGATTGACTCGACAATTCCGGAGTTTTTACAGAACCGCTTGAAATAAAAACGAGAGGATTTTGTTTCCCTCTCGTTATTTTTTGTTCAGGCTCCGCACTGAATAACTATTCTTTTTCCAGCTCAAATGCCTTGTGAAGGGCCCTGACAGCTTCCTTGGCTTTATCCTCGGCGATGATGACTGTTATCCGGATCTCCGATGTGGTAATAAGCTGGATATTGATGCCCGCGGCGTAAAGGGTGCTGAACATAGTAGCGGCATATCCCGGTGTGTTCTGCATACCGCAGCCTATGATACTCACTTTAGCCAGTTTCGTATCGGCCAGGCATTCCCGCGCTCCGATCTTCGCTGCTATGGGATTTACTACCAGTAACGCTTTTTCCACGTCGCCCTTGGCCACGGTGAACGTAAGATCGGTGATGTTCTTGATGCTCGCGTTTTGAACGATCGTATCGACGCTGACACATGCTTTTGCCAGAGGTTCGAATATCGAAGCAGCGATGCCAGGCTTGTCCGGTACCCCTACTATGGTGATCTTTGCCACGTCCATGTCCTGCGTGATAGCTGTAACCTTGTTTCGTATCTCCATAGGCCCTCCGTGAATAAGAGTACCCGGGTAATCGTTAAAACTGGAGGCTACTAGAATCGGGATGTTGTAGATTTGCCCCAACTCAACCGCCCTCGGGTGCATCACCTTACTTCCGTAGGTGGCTAATTCCAGCATCTCGTCATAACTGATCTCTTTTAGTTTGGTCGCCTCGGGGACTGAGCGCGGGTCTGCGGTATATATACCTTCGACATCTGTATAACGTTCGCACACTTTCGCCCCTAGGATAGCCGCCAGTGCGACGGCGGTAGTATCTGATCCCCCTCGGCCAAGAGTAGTGACATCGCTTTCCTTCGTCACTCCCTGGAAACCGGCAACTATGATTATGCAGCCTTTTTTGAGTTCGCTGATGATGCGGCTAGGCTCAATATTCAGGATTTTCGCCTTGTTGTGATTTGAGTCCGTCTGGATTCCGGCCTGCGCACCGGAGAGGCTGATGGCTTCGCACCCCATGCTTTTGAGGGACATCGCTAGCAGCGTGCTAGCCACTATTTCGCCTGTGGAAAGCAGCACGTCTAGCTCGCGCTCACTTGGTTTTTCGGCCACCTGGTAAGCGAGTTTTATCAGGTCATCTGTCGTATCGCCCATGGCGGAAACCACCACGACGACATCATTGCCTGCTTTGCGCGTAGCAATGACTCTCCTGGCAACGTTGCTGATCCTGTCAGCGTCGCCGACGGAGGTGCCGCCGTATTTTTGAACGATAAGAGCCATTTAAAATCTCAAGCCAGGGATCTCTACTCTCTACCCCAGTAAATAGCTACCACGGCTGCCACACCCGTTGTAAAGAAAAAGCCCATGGTCGCCAGGATGCCCGCGATGCCGCTGGCCCCGAATACGGAGAAACTCCCCACCGGGCCGAGTCCGAGAAAAAATATGACCACTACGGCAAGAACTACTGTCCATGCGACTAAAGTTTTTGTTTTCACTCGATCCACCCTTTCAACAATTGTGATTGCCTATTATAGCAAAAATCGAACAATATTTAGCTGGCACGAATGGTCGTCAATTGGAATATTCCTGCAAATAGTTACACCTTGCCTCTGAACCTGTCCCACCAGGAAGGTTTGCCGTGGGCCCCATAACTGGGCGTCGGGAAACTCTGTTCACAGCTGTTACAGCGCCAAGTTTTATACATCTTGTTGTAAGAAAGGTTTGGGGAGCCGCACCTCGGGCACAAACCCGTACCGCGGGGTTCTTTACCTTGCCGACCGTATTCATCTTCACGCTTTGGCATTCTTACCGCCTCCAGTAAATCGGCCCATGATATCGTGGCCTCGGGGGATCAACAATCCTGTCCGCGCGGCTTCGTTCTCTGTGAAGCGAACCGCGTCGTCCGGTTCGAATCCAGCGCCCCACAGGAGAAAAGGTACAGGTTCCGCCACATGGGTTCGTATCGCGACGGGAGTCGGGTGGTCCGGCATCACGAGTATGCGCAGCGGATTACCGCGGGCATATTCCCTTAACCTGCTCACGACTTCAGCATCGGTTACCTGTATCGCCTTGATTTTTTCGTCCGCGTTCCCCGCGTGGCCGGCCTCGTCCGGCGCCTCGACATGAATCACCGTCAAGTCATTGTCCCGTATAGATAAAAGCGCTCCTTCGGCTTGCCCTGAGAAGTTGTTTTTCATGTCGTCGGTCACGCCTTTGATATCCAGTATCGTCATTCCCATCATCTGCCCCAGCCCCCGGAGAAGGTCTACCCCTGAGGTAATGGAAGCCCTCAGCCCGTAGACGTTGCCAAACGAAGGCATCTTCGGGATTGCGCCGCTGCCCCAGAACAGCCAAGCTGTCGTTGCCGGCACCTGCCCTCTGGCTACGCGGTGGTAATTTACGGGGTGATGCCGGAGTATTTCTTGCGAATCGGACATAATCTTGTTAAGAAACCGGCTGCCGCGGCCTTTCGGCAGGAATCCCTCAACAGGTTTGTCGGGGATGTCATGGGGAGGTGTGCAAACGGCTTTGGTGGTATCCATATGCCCCTTGATCTTGAGAAGATGCCGATAACCCACACCGGGATAAAACCGGACGTCCTCACTCCCCAGTTTCTCGTTAAGAGCCTCGATAAGTTCCCGGGCTTCTTCATTTTCGATGTGCCCGGAACAGTAGCTCCACATGCGCCCTGCCTTAGTGGCCACCAGGTTGCAGCGGAATACAGCTTCACCGCGCCGTATCGGGATGCCCATGCTGACGGCTTCGATTGCGGCACGCCCGCGGTAGTAAACCCCCGGGTCATACCCGAGCAAAGACATGCAGGCCACCGCGCTGGACGGTTCCATCCCGGCTGGAACGTTATTGGTCAGCCCGAGTGTGCCTTCACGCGCGAGGGCATCCAGATGAGGGGTTTGAGCAAGCTCGAGAGTGGTTTTACTACCCCTGTCCACAAGCGGCCAGCCTGCCGCCCCGTCTATTATTAACACGCAATATTTCATCCTGGTACCCTCCTCCGCGTCCTGGTTGTATAGTTGCCCCTTGAAACGAAACCACCTATAATATCACTTTACGGGGCGTAGCGCAGTTTGGTTTAGCGCGCAGCGTTCGGGACGCTGAGGCCGGTGGTTCAAATCCACTCGCCCCGACCATTTTTCACAGCTTTCTTAGCCTCATCCCATAACGCATTCTGCTCATCAAGCGTCATTTTGGAAAGGTCCAGGTTCTTCTCGCGGCATATTTTCTCCATATAAGAAAAACGCCTGAAAAATTTATCATTGGCACCCCGAAGAGCCGATTCGAGGTCTATGTCCTGCCTTCGGGCATAATTCGCAAGCGTAAACAGGATATCCCCGAACTCCTCGGATTTCTCTGGTTCGCTTGGGGCTTGCTTGTATTCTGTAACTTCTTCGGCCAGTTTATCCAGCACACCCCCGTCGTCAGGCCAATCGAAACCCACCCTGGCCACGCGCCCCTGCACGGATTGTGCATACGATAAAGCCGGAAGTGACTTCGGGACACCGTCCAGCATTCCGGCCTCTTTTTTCCGTTCTTTTTTCTTGAGTTCCTCCCAGTGAACGAGCACTTCTTCGGCGTCTTTGGCGCAGGCCGAGCCAAAAACGTGGGGGTGGCGGTATACCAACTTTTCGTTGATGCCCTCGACCACGTTTCCTATATTGAATTCACCGCTTTCACTGGACAACTGGGCATGCATCACTATCTGCATGAGCAGGTCGCCAAGCTCTGCGCAGAGCAACTCCGGGCGGGATTGGTCCAGCGCCTCCAGCACCTCGTAGCTCTCCTCAAGCAGATTTTCACGCAAAGAGGAGTGGGTCTGTTTTTTGTCCCACGGACACCCCTGGGGCCCTCTCAGGTACTCTATGATTTCAACAAGGCTGGTGAACTGCTTCAGGTCTTGAGGAATTTCCACCATATCGTCTCCTTGGTATTTCGTTCGATTATACATTTTAGACGATGGACGGGCAATGAACTTATTGTCGCCAGGAGACTGTTTTTAAATCTCTTGACGCACCAACATGCTGCTGATACTCTATATTACGGAGGCCATATTATGGGATTTTTCGCTGAAATCGATGAAGCCGCACGGAAAAACAACAGCCTCCTCTGTGTCGGGCTCGACCCGGACCCTACCTTTCTGCCCCCGGGCGTAAGCCCGCTGGATTTCAACAAAGCAATCATCGATGCAACTTCTGCCCTTGTCTGCGCATACAAACCCAACCTTGGGTTTTATGAGGCCGGGGGGCTAGCAGGCTGGGAACTCCTGGAAAAAACTCTGGATTATATACCGAAAGGCATCCCAGTCATCGCAGATGCCAAGCGTGGTGACATCGGCAACACCGCTAAAGCCTACGCAAGAGCGATCTTCACGGGGCTCGGCGCGGGGGCCACGACGGTAAACCCCTATATGGGATTCGACTCTATCGAGCCTTTTCTTGACTACAAAGACAAGGGCGTTTTCATACTGTGCAGGACCTCCAACGCCGGTGCGGCAGACTTCCAAAGCCTCAGGTTAAATTCAGAGGGGAGAGAACAGCCCCTTTACCAGGTTGTGGCTAAAAAATCGAGTGAATGGAACAAGCACGGCAATATCGGGCTTGTGGTCGGCGCTACTTTTCCCGAAGAATTAAAGCTGTTGAGGCAGGCATTCCCCCAAATGCCCTTCCTCATTCCCGGTGTCGGGACACAGGGCGGAGATCTCAAATTGGCCATAAATTACGGGATCAATTCGCTCGGGGGGGGGGTAATTATCAATTCCTCACGCCAGATACTTTACGCCTCGAGAGGCAAGGATTTTGCCCAGGCGGCGGCTTCGGCAGCCCTTAAACTCCGGGATGATATCAACGTATTCCGGGGTCTTTGATAGGAACCGTCATGGTTGCCGAACTAAAACTCAACGACATAGTGCGCCTCAAAAAAGCCCACCCCTGCGGGAGCCTTGATTGGCACGTCACAAGGTTAGGTGCAGACATCGGCCTTAAATGCAAGGGTTGCGGCCGTTACGTGCTCATTGGCCGTTCGGAGCTGACTCGCCGCATGAAAGGCGAACCACGTCAGGAGGAATAGACATTCCCGGCAAAACAGCTCTTGTGATTTTTGAAAAATGCCGCCCCGATCTTTGTCCGGGAGGGATTTGTGCGGCTGCAACCTCCTGCAAGCGTAAGGTTCTGACCCAGGAAAAACCGTACGAAATACCCCAGTCCAGCCCGTCCTTTTGCGCTTCATGTTCCGACTGCGTCCGTGCCTGCTTTCAAAAAGCCGTGAAAATCGTGGTGATGTGAGAATGGCCCTCAAGCGGATAATGCATGTTGACCTCGACGCCTTTTTCGTTTCAGTTGAACAGGTCGATCACCCTGAACTCAAAGGTAAAGCCGTGGTTGTCGGGGGGCGTCCGGACACACGGGGAGTTGTTGCGGCAGCTTCGTACGAGGCGAGAGCTTTTGGCGTACACTCGGCTATGCCGCTCCGCACAGCCGCCCGGCTTTGCCCGCAATGTGTTTTCGTTGAAGGTAATTTTGCCCGCTATGCAGAGACTTCTCGAAAATTTATGGCCATACTGGCAGAATTTACGCCTTTTATTGAACCTATGGGGCTGGACGAAGCCTATCTAAACGTGACCGGGTTCGCATCACTGCACGGCACCATCCGGCAGATGGGTAC
>CAZMDI010000045.1:0-7916 GCA_964564995.1 uncultured Dehalococcoidales bacterium | reverse complement strand
GGATAGAGCAGCGGTTTCCTAAACCGCGTGTCGTGCGTTCGACTCGCACCAGGGGCACCACTTTTCACGGATAAATTCCCCTATTTTCATGTTTTCCAGCTATACATAACTCAAAACAGACAACTGAACGATGGTGAGGCGGTTGATTTTGGGTACGAATAGGCCGTGATATTTACTACTATTTGAGGTTGGGGTCCGTGGAACCCAGGCTCCCTGCTTATTAGCAAATCCGCCCTCGTCTGAACGATTTTGAGAGTGTGTCGAGTCGATGAGGCCATGGTTCAGACCAAAAAAGATGAATTATAGTGCCTGTTGAATATTGACAATATAATACGTATTTCCCGTACTTTGACGTCCAAAAAGCGGTGTATCTTCCCGACAGGCGCTGGCTCTGGTAAACTTAAGACATGAAGAAAGAAATCAAAGAAAAGCTCCTGGCAGGAATTAGTGATGCCAGCCAGATTCTGGGAGTTAGCGAGGCCACCCTGCGCCAATGGACGGATGAAGGCTTGATTAAGGCCTATATTACCCCAGGGGGGCACCGTCGCTATTCACGGGAACAACTGGACGAATTCATGAGGTCTCACCAGAAGATGCTCGGGATCAAAGATCTGGTGGCCAAGTTGAAAGAAACCTCCGAACCGCATCGTGAAATTGGTGCCAATACTTTGGCAAGGGCGCATCACAAGCTAGGCCCAGCTCAAAAGAAACTACTGGCTATGCTGGGGCGTAAGATTCTCGATGCTATCATCTGCTATGTTTCGGAGCCCGATCGGCGAGCAGAAACCCTTCTGCAGGTTCGTCAGGTCGGTGTGGAATTTGGCACCATTTTAGCCCAGACAAAGCTACCGCTTACAGATTCTATCCTGGCCTTTACCTCGCATCGCGCCCCCATTATAGAGAGCGCGGCAACCATGATGCGTCAACGGGAGGTGGTGACTGAGGATATCTTGGCGGCTATCCCACTTATTGATGACATTATGGATCAGGCTCTTGTTGAGCTGGTGAAATCCTACCAGGCTCAGACCAGACAATAATGTTTCAGGTTGGAGTCCGGGGTCCCTTCAAAGAGTACTCTGCCTTGACTTAAAATGATGATCCTGTCAGCAAACTCTGCGATCATATCCAAGTCGTGTGATGCCATCAGGATCCCCAGGTTTTTCGAAGATATTTGCTTCAATAGCTTAAAAAATGAGCGTTTAGACTGTGGGTCCATGCCGTCCAGTGTTTCATCGAGAATCAGGAAGCCCTTGCTGGAAGCCAGTCCGAAAGCCAGCCAGGCTCTGCGTTGTTCTCCACCGGAAAGTTCGTCAAGACGCCGGTCTTTGAAAGCAGTCATACCGCACAGCTCCATGCACTCGTTTACCGCAAGGCGGTCTTCATCAGAAAGTTGCCATCCCAGTGCCGAACGAGGGTGAAAGCGCCCCAGACTTACCATCTCCAAGACTGTGATATAAGGAGGTATGGGTGCGTTTTGAGGAAGTACCGAAAAATAGTGTGAAAGTTGCTTCCTTGTCATAGCGGAAGTGTTTTTACCGTCGATGAAATAGTTGCCTGATGTAGCCTTCAGCTCCCCTGATAAGATCCCCAACAGCGTGGTTTTGCCTGTTCCGTTGGCGCCCAAGAGGCAGGTCAATCCATTCCCCGGCACGGTTATGCTTATACCGTCGAGAATAGTCCTTTCCCGGCGTTCGAACGCTAACCCTTTGAGCTTCAATTCCATCTGGCATGCCTCGCGATGTATATCAACAGGGGAGCACCCAGCACTGCGCTTATCATGCCGACTGGCACTTCCGTTGGCATAAACGCTAACCGCGCGATTTGATCCGCATAGAGCGTTACGGTGGCTCCAAGCAGAAATGATACAAGGAACGACGGCCTGACGTCGTGACCAACCAGCAATCGCGAAAGATGAGGAACGAGAAGTCCTACGAAACCTACTAGTCCGGCGATCGATACTGCTGTTCCACTCAAAATGCCGGAGGCGGCAATAGCCACTGTGCGTGTGCGCGCAGGCTCTGCACCCAAATTGGCAGCCACCTGATCTCCCAGCCACATTACGTTCATGTTTCCCAGAACAGGCAGAACCACTAATAAACCGAGTACCATAAAAGGAAGTCCTGGAATGACGTCGCTCCAGCCGCGGTTAGCGAAACTGCCGCCGATGAAATTAAGCGGCTGAGCACCGAATACACGGGCTCCCGCCAGTATGCCGGTAACGATTGCAGCTGCTAGTGCAGAGAATGAAACACCTATAAGGGCCATTCGCGCAGGCGACAGTCCTCGGTGCGATGCGAAAAAGGTGATGAAGGCCGCTGATGCGAGCGAAGCCAGAACAGAGAAAGCAAATAAACTCCATGTTCCCAAACGTAGGATACCGGCCATTGAGAGTGCGGCTACTACTGCCGCCCCTCCACTGACGCCGAAAAGCTGTGGGTCGCCCAGCGGGTTACGGGTAGAGTTCTGCAACAGGTGCCCGGCAGTTCCCAGGCAGGCTCCCACGATAAGCGCGGCGGCCACACGGGGGGCACGTAAGTCCCAGATTAAGGTACGGGCAGTGGTGTCGCCGTGCATGAATATGGCTGATACTAACCTGTTGAAATCCAGCCTGATGGGGCCAAGCGACAAGCCCAGGAGAACCCCTCCAAGTAATAGCAGACACAAGACCGCCACTACCCATGCAGTTCGTTTCACTGCATGGTGCCGTTCAGGTAGGCCGCAAGTTGTTCGACGGCATCGGCTATCCTGGGGCCAGGGGCTTGCAGGAACAACCCGGGATCAAGTTCCTTGATTTTTCCTGCCACAACTACCCCCATGTTTTTAAACCCTGGAATCTGCGGTAACATGGTCGACAGCTTTGGAGCGGGAGCTGGTGCCGGGGAAATGGCGAAGATGGAATCGGGATTGCTGCTCATCGCCAGCTCGCCCATGAAGGTGCAAAAACCTGGATAAGGTCCTGAATCCGCGATGCCTGCGGCCAGGTTAGTTTGCCCCAGCAGGACCAGTAAACTACCGGTATAAGATTCGGGTTTGGCTGCGTATATATTGCTGTTGGCATCGGCGATGAGGATGAGCGCTTTCTTGACGCCGCTGACTGTCATCTTTGCCGCTGCTATGCGGTTTTCGATTTGGTCTACCGCCTGGGCGGCGACCTGATTCATGTCTACCACTTTACCCAGCAGTCGGAGGTCCTGCTTGACGTCATCCAGAGAGGCGGCGCGCACTGCGATGACGGGTATTCCCAACTTCTCGAAAGACGGCAGTAACTGAGCCTGTGTGAGGGCTTCTATGAGGATCAAGTCGGGATTCAGAGCGGCCACTCCTTCCACGCTGGGGTTATACGACGAGCCAACCGTAGGAATGTACTGGGCTTCCGGAGGGTATCTTGAAGATGTGTCGCGCCCGATGGTACTGCCGCCCACCTTGTACAGTGTTTCGGTGGCGCTGGGGCTGACGCTCACTATTTTAGATGGTTTTTGTGCTATGGTCACAGCGCGACCCAGCATGTCTGTCACTGTGACAGGGTAGCTGGTAATGGAATTGGCTGGTGTCGTCGTCCCTGTAGTTGAGGTAATGGGTTTTGCTGTAGCACAAGCCGAAACCAACATGGTTGAGGATAAAAATATTGCTATTAATACCTTGCCTACTTTTGATCGCTGCTTGATTAAAATGGAACGTGATGTCATCGGATAAACCTCCCTGCGAAGAATATGGCCAAATCGGATTGTTTTATGCCTGCTTTTAAAATCTATTAAAATCTGCTATAAATTAAAAAAAAGTATTAATATATTATGATATCGCTTTCATTAAGCCAAATCAAGTGAGCGGACTTTGGGAGGCTGTTGCGAGAAGGTGTGTTTATCTGGTACCTGGTATCGGTACGGGGTTATGCACTTGGAGCTAGTCGCACCTTGTGCAATTTTTTTGACCATTCCACCCCGACTAGCGGATTAATCGCCGTCTCAAAGGCGTCCTCGACCTCCTGATGCAGCCTCGGCATCAGATGGCTGTATGTATCGAGCGTCATCTGAAGGCTGGGTTGCCCCAGCCTTTCCTGGAATATCTTCGGGTGGATGCACCTTTTCAACATGATTGAGATGTGGGCATGGCGCGCGTCATGCAGCCGGATATCCTTCGCCCCTGGCGTGTTTGGCTTCATCATGCCAGCGTAGGTGGCCATTTTAGGCCGAAGGTTTCTGATATTAATCATCAGATAGACCGATAACCAATAGATGACCCTGTAAATATCCCCGACAATGCCGGTTGGGTTTTTAGGCGTGAGTTAGGGGAATCGATATTGTATCCGGTTCGACGAATTGCGCCGGTTGAGGCTGGTTACGAGTCTCGGGTGGGTATTGCTAAACCGCCTGTCGGGCGTTCTACTCGACCCACGGGCACCATTTTTCACCCTTTGATTCCTCTTGTCTCAAGGTTTGGGTAGGTATTACCTGCGGTGGTTGCTTACATTCGCAGTTATGGTCTGCGCTAAAATTGTTTTCGGGCAAGATAAACACCGTAATATTTGTATTGTGCTGCGTACGATTATTAATCCCATTTACACGCTATATCCAGCAGTAAAATCTGGCGCCTTAATCAAAGATGTCTGTTGGGATTAAAGGCCAAAGTTATTGACTTTACGAGCCACATTTAACTCGGAGAGACTATACTATAATAGACATTGATGTTAATCATTTTGACTAACACCATTTCATGGCCCATCGGGCGTAATGATGTTTGGAAGGTATTAGAATGAGTAAAAATAATAACCGCCAGAATAAATCCGGATCTTTTGAGGGAACACCGTCAGGTTTTGAAAAATCCTCGTTAATTGACAAGATCAAAAGACAGCCGGAATTTTGGAAAGCTCTTGAAGCCTATAATTCGTTGCCTGCGGATCTTAGAGCAGACGCTCTAAAAAGTTTGGGGATGGTGGGTAACGACGATGATACCCTTCGTATCCTGACAAAAAGCCACTTTGTATTGCCTGGCGTTACTCGTTGGGAATGTCAGAATTGCGGCGAGTGTTGCAGATATGCCAAGAAGATTGCGACTTTTACTTATGAAAGTTGTGCATTTCTCAGTGACGATAATATGTGTACCAAACATGACAGCCGATATCTCGTTTGTAAATGGTTTCCATTTTGGATTTATCAAAGCGATAAATTTGGCCCGCTGTTGACGGTCAAGCCCTATTGTTCAGGATATGGGTATGGAGGATTAGTTGATTATGACTCCACCATGCGCGCTCTTTCAGAGTTATCTGTCGAATTGGCAATGAAAGATGATGGGGCAGTTGTGATCCACGAATTGCTTCATATACCTGGTTCAAAGGAGTGGGTGTTTCCTTCACGTAACAATGTTGATAAATTATTAAAATCCGTATCCAAATTAGATAATAAAAGCGGAACCCCAATTCGGCCTGTTGAAGAAAGAAAAGGCCAATTGTATTTCGCCCAGCATTACACGTCAGGTTTGCTCGGTCACGTTGATGACCCGCACTTAACGGTTGATGAAGGCGGGGTCATCAACGATGTAAATGCTGCTCTGTGCAATCTCTGCGGCTTGGAAGAAAATTTGTTGATCGGTAGGAGATTATCTTCACTATTTGTCAACGAAGAGGGTGCACAAAATGATTTTATAACTTGTCTTTATCGTGGCAAAGTTATAGCTGTCCCGCACAGAGTTAAACTCGCTGACAATTCCTCCATCCCCGTGTTATTTAATGCGATGATTTACCGCGACCGGACAGATGGGTTAATACATGGTTGTCTTGTTAATTTAAAGGAAACCTCAAATACTATTTACAATGAGTTGGCTCAATCAAAGAACTACGTTAGAGGTCTCATAGAAGCTAGCCTTGACGCGTTCATGGTGATAAATATTGACGGAACGATAGCAGATGTAAATCAGGCTTTGGTTAACATATCTGGATTTCCAAGGGAAAAACTAATTGGAAAGTCTTTTGATACTTTTTTCACAAGTCACGAGAATGCCCGTAAGGGTGTTTCTGATACTTTAATTTATGGGAAAGTAAATAACTTTGAGCTTGATTTGAAAACCATCAGCGAAGAAATAATCCCTGTCTCTTTTAATGCAACTCTGTTTTTCAACCATGAAGGAATTAATCAGGGAATATTTGCTGTTGCCCGCGACATACGAGAAGCACGAAACAATGTTAAACAACTCGAGGACACAAAATACTATGCCCGAGGGTTGATAGAAAGTAGTCTAGATTTAATGGTTACGGTCAACCATCAAGGCCAAATAACCGACGTTAATCACGCGGCGACTGAATTGACTGGCTACAGTAAAGATGAACTGATCGACTCGGAGTTCAAAAACTATTTTCTTGAGCGAAGGTTTGCGCAGGAAACAATCAGCACGGTGTTCGACAAGGGAAAACTCAGGATGCGTGAACTCACTCTTATCACCAAAACCGGGGAGGCCATTCCAGTATCGTTTAATGCGAATGCATATTACAATAGCCAAAACGTTGTTCAGGGAGTTTTCGCTGTAGCAAGGGATATCAGCGAAAGGATCAAAACAATTGAAAGACTAAAGGAAGCGGAAAACTATGCCAGAGGTTTACTCGAAAGCAGTATCGATCTCATGGTCACCATCAATTGTGAAGGTATTATTACGGATGTTAATGAAGCAGCAGTTAACTTAACTGGTTACTCCCGTGATTATTTGATAAATACACTGTTCCAGAATTATTTCACTGAACCGCAAAAGGCAACCGAAGGAATCAATCTTACTTTAAATAATGGGTTTGTAAAAGATTATAAACTAGAATTGTTGACGCAAAAGAAGGAAAGAGTTCCAGTATCGTTTAATGCTAGTGTTTATAATAATCAAAAGGGTACAGTTATAGGGATTTTCGCCATCGCGCGGGATTTAAGAGTGTAGTCAAAACGGAGTTGTCATATTAAAGCAAAACCAAACAGCAAGTCCCCTAACCGAGGAAAGCCTAAACTATTTGGCCGAAAAAGGGTTCGCATATCCCTTTAATCTAAAGTTATCAGGTCGGCCACCCGATGTTCGTATCAAATGTGTGGGGTGTTACCTTGGGTATAACGTTATATGTTGGAATGACTGAAGATTATTTCTGGTTTATAACTATAACTACGCCCTGTAATTCTGCATTATAGGGATCAACTGAGTAGCCAAATGAGCCCGGGGAACTAAAGTAGTAACTCCACGTCCCGCCATTGGCAACTATATTACCCGCAAAAAGACCGTCATCACTTACAACTGTGAAAGATATAAAGTCCAGATTTGTCCAGGTGACGGTTGTCCCGGTTTCCACCTGTAAAACGTTTGGGCTGCAATCATATTTATCCACCCATATTTCATTCGCGCCTTCACCGGCCTGGGCTGGAATAATCTGTCCATGGTAAGGTATAGCTGCCGAAGAATTCGCAACGGTGGATAGTGAAATCAAAGGCGCAAGTTCGGTGGTGTTAGTGGCTGGATGACCAGAACAACCAATAACCGATAGGACCATTGTTATGATTAATGGTACCAGGAACTTAATTGTATTCACTCCAATTTTAGAAGCCAATAAATAACGATGCTCGAGGAGCGCAACATGAGACCCTGACTCCGTAGTGTTTACATTATACATCATAATTTGAAATATTTAACATTGTAGCTTTGCAGGACCGATTCATCGGCCTCAAAAACCAAATGTTTTTTGGTGATAGATTAGCGCAGCTATCAAGGAAACTAAACAGTACACTTGAAATAATGGGCCGTTTTACAAGGTTGTTGCTGGAGGTGGTTTAGGGTGAGCAATAATTTTAATTTTTCAGAACTTGACTCCTGCACAAGCATGTTTATGTATTAGATTGTAAAATCAAGGTCTAATTGTAAAAAAGTGTTGATAAACCAAGCCTTTCCCAGCTTGAGCTTAG
>CAZMDI010000044.1:0-8151 GCA_964564995.1 uncultured Dehalococcoidales bacterium | reverse complement strand
CTTGTGGAATACTTCCGTGATATGAAATACGACCAATTCAAGGAAGGTTCTCGATCCGCTCTTCCGATCGTGTTGGGTTTCATACCCGTAGGGATTGCTTTTGGGGTTCTGGCTATCAAATCCGGGCTGACCGGCTATGAAGCCGTCGCCATGAGCCTTATCGTTTATGCGGGAGCGAGCCAGTTCATCGCCGTTGACATGCTGGCTGCTGGTGCAGCATCCCTGCCTATCATCCTGACGACTTTTTTAGTAAATCTGCGTCATTTTTTAATGAGCTCCACAGTGTCATCCCACTTTAAACAGAAATCCCTTCTAGAGACAGCTGTGATAGCCGCCGAGTTGACCGACGAGTCATTTTCTGTGGCGATGTCGGATCCCGTCAAAATCATCGGGCGTCCGAGCTTTCTCTTTGGCCTGCAGGTTACATCACAATTGGCCTGGGTATCAGGGACTGCCCTGGGAGCTGTTTTCGGGGCTCTCATCAACAGTTCCTCATATGGCATCCCGTTCGCGCTCCCTGCGTTGTTTATCTGTCTCCTGGTTCTTCAGTTGAAAAATAGGAGGCATGTGCTGGTCATGCTGGTGGCGGGTGTGCTATCGGTCATCTTTAAAAACTGGCTGTCCGGGAACTGGAACCTGGTCATTGCCGCCGTCGGGGCTTCTGGCGCCGGGATTTGGCTGGCAAGGAATGAAACAGATGAGGTTACTCACGTCGAAGGGGTCGGGCCAGGATGAGAATTAGCGTCCTGTTGCTGATAGCCGGCATGGCTGCTGTTACCTTTTTGCCTCGCTTTATTCCGCTGGCGTTATTTACAAGGTGGTCGCTGCCTGAAGGTATCAAGCGGGCTCTGCATTTCATGCCGACGGCGATAATGGCGGCAATCGTTTTTCCGATATTATTTTCGTCTCCGGAAGGGAAGATAGCTTTTGAGCCCAGATTGATTCTGGCTGCGCTTCCGGTGTTTATTTTTGCAGCCAGGGCCAAAAATCTTTGGGGCTCAGTTGTACTGGGTATGGTTACGTATTGGTTGTCAGGTCTTGTTTTCAGATGAGTAGTATCTGGTTTCTTGGGGTTTACTCAGGGGACAACAATGACCAAGCCCATAGTCACAAAATAATCCGGTGGAGCTGACCAACCATAGCTCCCTGTTGTTGTGAATCGATAACTGAATGTTTGTGGGCCAGGGAACCCGAACCCGAATTCGGAAGGCACAATTTCACCTGAAAATAGACCTGGGTCATCGCTGATTATTGTATAGTCGTGGACATCGAAGTCAACCCATGTGATTGTTGTCCCCGCTTTTATGGTTAAAACATTCGGTGTACACTGGTATGCATCCACCCATATTTGATCAGGGGGTTGTCCGGGTCGGGGAGGGCTCACCAAGCCGAAATAGCCCGTCCCTGATGCAGCAGTATTGGAAGTGGATTGTGTTTGCAGCGGAGTCTTTATTATATAAGGTGACTCGGTTGGAGAATCCGAAGTTAAGACAGCGGCAGCGGGGGTAGATAGTAGTGAGTTAAAAGCATGACCTCCGCATCCGCTCACAATTAGGAGCAACGTGCCCGCGGCCGTAACGATCATTTTCAGGGATTTTATAACCATCATGCATTCAACTTGAAACAATCTTTTTACGAAGGTATAAAATATTATAAACCCTCGGCGCTTGTTTATCAAAGATACAGTACTCACGGGGCCTCGCTTTCCGCGCCTGCAAATATATGTTGAAAATATACTCTGCTTGCAATAACTTGAATACGAAAGAATGGCTGGTATTCTCCTGTTTCTTCATCGTGAAGGGTTTACATTTAAAATGGGGAACCAGATGAGGGTAATATGAACGCAGGAAGGGATGACTCTTGTCTTTGCGGCAGCGGGCAGAAATTTACAAAATGTTGTGAGGTGGTAAGGTCATCTTCAGGCCGGTCTGAAATGTCGGTGGTGTTTCAGTCCAACATGCGACAACAGTATTCCGGAGCACTGGGTAAGGTTCGCGAAGATGCCGTTCTGTGTTATACGGAAGAGAAAAAAATAGCTATTCGCGAAGTTGAAGCGGACCAGATAACCCGGGCCATGGCTGATGGCGAACAGATATCCTGTCAAAAAGGCTGCGCCTGCTGCTGCTATTTTTTCGTAGACGCTACGATTCAGGAATGCGAGGCGATAGCTTATTATCTTTTCACGCACCAGGATGTTTTAGAGGTATTTATTAAAAATTATCAGCTTTGGAGGCTGAAAGCCAAAGGAGTGGATAAGAATTTTGACGAACTGGCCCAATCTGTTAACAGGGAAGATTTCATCAGCCGTTTGAAATCTGCGCTACGGGCGTATCACGCTCTCAATATACCCTGCCCGTTTCTGTCCGAGAATGTATGCGCAATTCACGAGGTTAGGCCCTGGGTTTGTGTCGGGGTGGTGGCGGTTACGCCGGCTGCCTGGTGCAACCCGGGAGATCCTGATTATTTACATGTGAAGTATATTTCTTCAGAGGTTCTGTTGGCCAAGGAACCCGCTTTTTCTAAACCTACAAAGATACGCTCGGTCGAATCGACTATGCCCGCAACGGTTTTCAGCCTCCTGGCAAGCGGCGTCCAACCATTTTGACAGGCGATGAATAAAACGAGAGAAGGGGCGTCGCACGCCCCTTCTCTCGTTTTCTGAATTAACTTTGATCTAGGCGGGTGGGGACGAAGGAACGGCATGGCAGGTGAGGCACATGTCGTTAGTGCGGCCGGTGTGATCCTGCAGGGAACCCGCGATCACCGGATAAACACCCGAGTTGATCTGGGAACCATGGTCGGACCCATCCCAGGAAGGTGCCATCGGGAACTGAAGATATAGCGTGGGACCGTGGCATTCCAGACACTGCCCTGTCAGTATAGTCACCAAATCCGCCATATGTGCGCTAAGAATTGGGGGATCACTTGGAAGGAACTGCCCGGCAGCCTGGGGCTGGGAGGGCGGTATCGTGAGAGCGGGTACGGTTACAGTAGTGGCAGGAATTGTGGTCGTCCCTTTAGGCAGCACAACCGTAGTCGCCGGAACTGTAGTGACAAAGCCTGGGAGTGTTACGGTTGTCGTTGGTGAGGCAGCATACATGGTGACTGTGGTTGTCTTGGTGGCCCCGCAACCTGCTATGAATAGTGCTGACGCTGTAACAAGAATTATGAATAATGATAACGAGCGTTTTTTCACTTATTTCCCTCCTGTGAATAACTTAATAGCACATTTTCCTGGGTGATTCTATTCATATATTATCAACAAGTTATAAATAAATAACGAAAATAGTTAAATTTATATTACATTCGTCAAATTACTTGGTGGAGAACCCTTGGTCATTTAATATAGCGGTGCTGGGACCGTAATTGAAAATGGCCGGTAAAAGGCTGTATCATCTGACTGGCTGTGGGGAAGTGGGTCGTGTTGGTTGACAACACAAATAGCTGCGCGGAGTTGCTTCTATGGAATATGCGATTATGACCTCGTCTTATTCTGTCTGGTTGGACGACTTTTACCGCCGTTTTGAAGCGGAAACCAAACAGCTGTACAAAACCGAACCTTTCTGGGGGGCTTGCCAGAAATGTCCTGACGGGCATTGCTGTTCGCAGGTAAGTTATACAGTACAGAGAGGGGAAGGCAATCCGTTCATCATAGAGGACTGGGCGCGTATGCTGATTTATGTTCGGGACGTGTTCTCGTCCGAAAAAAAAGGTAGGTTGATTAGGGCGATTCTGTCGGAACAGAAAGCTTGTATTTTTCTCTTCGGGGCCCGTTGCAGCATCCATCCGGCGAGGCCGTGGTCTTGTCGCACACTTCCCTACACGGTTTCTTTCCATCCTGCGTCCGGGATTTTCCCCGAAGGTGAAATGGTCCTTCCGTCCTGTCCTCCACTAGCATCTTCGTTAGGAATCAAAAAAGACCAGTTATTGGTTCAGCCGGCACATATTATTGAAAAAGGACCGAATACTAATCTTGTCAAGTTAAGATTGAAGAAACACAAGCCCGTATGGGTCATTGATGCCACCATGTATATCCGTGAATATCAGGCTAACATTCCACCGGCCGCAAGGCCTGAATCTGATTGGCGACAGCTTTTTGCGTTGGCAAAAGAGGCGGGAGGCGAGCAAGGACATATACTCGCCGGGTACGTTGAAGCGACTACAGAGTTAAAACCCAGGTAACAGAGAGATGGACCGCCGTTGTTCAAATAAAAAGAGGCCCGCTACTCCGAGTGGCGGGCCTCTCAATTAATGTGTTTTCGGGTTGAATCTGGTACGTTTTCCTAAGGCTTGGGCCGTGATTGGATTAAAGCGTTCACGATGGGCTCTAGTTTGGATCGGTCATAACCCACTTCCAGCAGGTAAATAGGTGGAGATGCCTTGTGCATCTTTTCAAACGGAGTTTCTGCTTCTATCTCCTTCGCAATCAGGTCCCGTTCATTTTCGAGATCAGATTGTATTTCCTTTAACGCTGTTTCAGGAATTGGTCCCAGGCATATGACAAAACTCCCCAGTTTTGGGTTGAGAGCTATGTTTTGTAATTTCACAACGTTGAGTTTTCCGGCCTCATACCAATCGCTGGTCTCCATAATATCCATCAGGATATCGGGGCGAGCAATATTCAGGTAATCCGTCACAACTCTCAGGTCTGCAGCATTGTCACTCAAATAGAGAGACATGTCCGGTAAAAGGTTATGCCGGCCATAGCGCGTACGCAGCTGCTCTTTCTTGAACCATTCCAAATTTTTGCTTAGTTCACGGGCGCCACGGAACACTTCGCGCACATCAACACTTAAACCAGTGAAAACTTGAAGTTTCTCGGAATAAAGTATGGCTGCTGGAATTAGATACGGGGTCATTCTGGAAGTATCCAGAGAAATTGTATCGGCCGGCGTTACATCAGGAACGTCCTCGAAGAATCCGGGGCGGGACTCCGCTGAAGCGATCTCAGGGTCGAGTGTCTGGTCGTGCAAGGGCACTGTAAACGTCTTATCAGGAGCCAGCAGGCAAATTAAAGACAGTGCAGCCCAGTATTCGTACCCATGGTGAAAGTATCTTTTAAAGGTATTCTTGATGATTCCAGCGGAAACGGTGTCGAAGCCCGCCACGTCGGTCCTGCCTTTCAGGAGGTCAAATAGCGCATCAAAAAGTCCGGTGCTCAACCCCGAACCTGCATCCTCCAGAAAAGTCCTGATCCCGGATTCGAGATCAATTCTCTTTAGATTCAACAGGTTAAGTGTCTCTTTCTGTACCGCGGTAAATTCGGTGGTCAATGTTTGTGCTTTGGCAAATATTTCCGGGAATGCTGCCTTGAGGTAACCGGTTCGTACTGAATCGAATAAGCGGTAAAACTCGGGGCGTACGTCTCCCGGGATACTCACCATCGTCGGTTCGATCTGTATTTCGGAGTGTCTGCCGATAAATTCTTTGATTTCGTTATAATTTTTGATCCATTCGTCGCTCATTCGTGCTCCTCAATAGTATTCGGTCAATGGCAGACATCACCCGGTTTTCAATGCGATTATACAATCTCTGCCTCTATATGACAAGGAATTTAGGCACAATATCGAATGCTAAATGATAAATTGCGGCCGCTGGTGTAACAAACTGAATTAGTTTAACTGAACAAGAAAAACGGTCCTCCCTCAAGGAGGACCGTTTTTCTACCGGTATATGTTTCGTTGCTGTAGAGCTGTTTTATCAGGGAGTGGGAGTATCAGACGTGTCTGTGCCATTTGGATGTTCCAGTATCCATTGGTCTGTGACCCATTCCTGCCCCATCAGTTCTTCCGGGGATAAACTGACCTCGGGGACCTCGAATGTCTGGGCCTTTACCGTTTGCACATTGGTGTAGGCGCTTTTCTGAAACTTGGCCAACATCCAGGCGTTTAATGTTACTTTGCCTGTTCCCTCACAAACCTGGCATTTTTGGTCGTTGTTATCTATTCCGGCTACAATGCGTGTATCACCCGGGGGGTCGCTTTTAAGGTAGAAAGTCACAGTAAAGAAATTCTGCACTTGTTGACTGGCCGGAACAACCGCTAGTACTGGTTGCGTCCCCAGCAGTTTCCCGGTTTTAGAGTCTACAATTCCCATCGCCAGATAACCATTGGCATCCCGTTCCTTGGCGCTGTTTTGCAGCGTTACTATAACATTGTACGTATATACACGGTAAGAAAGACAGGCATCATACTCTGCCCGTGCCTGCAAAGACGAGTCTATTTTCAACACGGTCACGGTCGACATGCCGTTATTGGAAATTTTACCGGTGCCGCTACATACCGGATCCGGTACTTTGACTAGAGCTGTAAGAACCATCAAAGGAACGAGGGTGAAGAACGCCAGATATTTTTTTTGAAGTTTGAAGCACGATTTATTAAATTTCATAGGCTACCCCTGAGTAACTCGCACCAACATTATACCATGTGAATACAATTACAAATATGTAACCAGGGTCTCTGCCCTCATTGATAAACGAATTTAAAGACCAAGACGGTTGCGGGGGTGAAAATCTGGGCTGGCTGCCAGAGATTCCCGTAGAGTATATATTACAACGTTCGAAACCTATTCTGGTTAGCATCAAAAGTCCGGCTACTGAAAGAAAGCCGCCCCTGTTTGGGGGCGGCTTTCTTTGTTTTAACTGGTAGAGAGGAATTAGGCTGTAGCTAGCAAAGCTCTCTTGATGAGTGCCTTGGCAACCTGTGCCTTGTACTTGTTCGCAGGCAGAGCGGTAGCATTGGCCGCTGTGGCAGTCGCAGCGCCTGCCGCCGTTGCAGTTGTGGTGCTGATAGCTTTGCCTGTAATGCTGGTCTCGGCATCTGTTGCACGTTTAGGCTGATTGAAGACGCCACCCAGTACGATGCTGGCTTTGCTTACATTGCCGCCGGCGGATGTGACGACCGCGGCGCAGCTGACCAGTGGGAAGTCTATGGCCTTTCTGAAGGACCATTTGATGTACGTGCTCTTAGTCCCGGCGGCTAGCGCAGGTACCTGGATTTCGGTGACAACCTCATCGGCGTCGATGGCGTTAATCTGTTCGCCTTTGACGACGAAGAAATCGGCTGCGGCCCAGGTCTTCTTGTTGGTGACGATGGACGCGCCCAGTGCTACCAGCATCGGGGCGGTGTCAGAGGGGCAAACTGCGATACATCCGCCCACTGCTCCGAAGATTGAATGGTACCTGTTGATTCCGATGAGAGCGTAGCAGGTGCCTTTAGAATCCTTGCGCAGGCAAGGGAATTCATTCCCGGGGAAGCGGAAGTACGGGCAGCGGGGTTTCTGGCAGATATTCCCGCCGATGGTTCCCATGCTGCGCAGTTCAGGGCTTGAAACGGATAGGGCGGCCTGTGCTAATCCTGCCCAGCCGCCGGCTACCACAGAAGAAGCGGCGATGTCGGCTATAGATGTGAGCGCGCCGATCTTGAGTGTGGTGCCGTCTACCTTGATGTAGTCCAGGCTTGGGGTGATGGTCTTGATGTTGACCAGCGCCGTCGGAGGGTTGGGAGAACACATCGTCCTCATATAAGTTATGAGGTCTGTGCCGCCGGCGATTACCTGGGTTTTGCCTTTGCCCAGGGCAGTGGCGGTTTCGGCTACTGTTGTTGTATTAGCGTGTGTAAACGGATACATGTTTCATTTCCCTCCTTACGATAACGACGCCAGGACGATATCCTGCGAGCAAGAGCCGGATTTGGGATCCATGAATTTGTTGTTGGTGGCGTTGAAGATAGCGCACTGGAACGCCGCTGCTAATCCTGAAGCGGGTTCTGACATGCCGTGCGCCCCCAGGGGACCAGCCGGATCAAAACTCTGAACGTCATAAATGTGGAAAGTCGTTGGGTCGAAGTCCAGCGAAGTGGGATGATGATAGCAGCCATGGGCCATCTGCAGGACGGCTGCGTTATTGGGATCGTAAACGTCACCGTAGAACAGTGCCTGTCCCAGGGCGGCTTCACAACCAGAACC
Source organism: uncultured Dehalococcoidales bacterium (assembly GCA_964564995.1). GTDB lineage: Bacteria > Chloroflexota > Dehalococcoidia > Dehalococcoidales > UBA1222 > SURF-27. Next base: position 186 of record CAZMDI010000044.1, on the reverse strand, counting down.
CATTTCTTTGTCGACGGACACTTTGCTCAGGGTAGTGCCGGTCTCAACCGCGTTCCAGTATCCCAGCACTTCCACATCTCCGGTTTCGGGGTCGACTAGGACTTCAGCGCAGGCTCCCATGGCTCCGGCCGTATTGCAGGCGCTGCCGATGGGCGCGTCGCCGACTGCTTTCCATTTGACGCTGGC
>CAZMDI010000043.1:0-8194 GCA_964564995.1 uncultured Dehalococcoidales bacterium | reverse complement strand
TCTGGTGGCTTTCTTCCTATATCTCGACCTGCTTTACCAGCCCGTACGGACTTTAAGCGGCTCGTGGGAACAGGTGCAGCGATCGTTGGCATCCGCGGACAGGGTATCTGAACTTCTGAACGAGGAGCCGGAAATGCGTGACCGCCCGGAGGCCGTGAAACTCAGCGGCAAGGCCGAAGCATGCATATCTTTCAAAGACGTATGTTTCGCATACAAGACTGGTATCCCGGTCCTGGAACATATCGACCTGGATATCCCCGCCAAAAAGATGGTGGCGCTAGTAGGGCCTTCCGGCGTCGGCAAGTCCACGCTTGTCAGCTTGATACCGCGTTTTTACGATGTAAACAGCGGGGGGATCACCCTGGACGACCGCGACGTCCGCGATATCACTCTGGAGAGCCTGCGACGCCAGATTAGCATAGTATTGCAAGACGTTTTCCTGTTCCACGGTACGGTAAGGGATAACATACTGTTCGGAAATCCGGAAGCTTCGGACGCACAGATTGCCGATGCTGCCAGAGTAGCCAACGCCCACGAGTTCATCGAGGCCATGCCTGACCATTATGACACGCTGATCGGTGAGCGCGGGATAAAACTCTCTGGCGGCCAGAAGCAGCGACTTTCAATCGCGCGCGCTATTCTCAAGGACGCGCCGATACTTATCCTTGACGAGGCGACATCTTCCGTTGATACCGAAACCGAATTCCTGATTCAACAAGCGCTGGAGAGGCTGATGGCGGGGCGCACGACAATCATAATCGCCCACCGGCTGTCTACCATACGAAAGGCGAACAAGATAGTGGTACTCGACGGGCGCCATATCGCGGAAACAGGAACCCATGAAGAACTGATGGCTAAAGGCGGTCTCTACACAAAACTGAATAACGCCCAGCTCAGACTGGAAACAAACGGCTCGTCGAAAGAGGAAGAAGAGTGAATGAATCCGCGGTAGCTCGCTGTCCCTGGGGCACCGAGGGAATAATGAGGCGCTACCATGACGAAGAGTGGGGTGTTCCCGTCCATGATGACCGGAAACATTTCGAATTTCTCGTACTGGAGATGTTCCAGGCTGGGCTCAGCTGGCTCACGGTCTTGAGAAAACGCGATGCCTTCAGAAAAGCATTCGCAGGTTTCGACCCTGAGCGCGTAGCTGAATTCGATGATAAAGACGTGGCAAGACTGTTAACAGATGCTGGTATCATCCGCAACCGCCTGAAGATTGCCGCGGCGATAAACAACGCGGCAAGATTCATAGAAATCCAGGGAGAATCAGGCAGTTTCGACAAATATATCTGGAGATTTGTAAATAATAAAACATTGGTCAATGAGTGGAAAGATATATCTCAAATCCCCCCGCGGACTGAACTTTCAGACAGCCTCAGCACAGACCTGAAAAAACATGGGTTCAAATTCGCAGGTTCAACTATCGTTTATGCCCACCTTCAAGCGGCGGGACTCGTCAATGACCACATTACCGGGTGCTTCCGGTACAGACAGACCTGCGGCTAAGTTCGTGCACGGCTTATTTAACTTTCCTTTGTTGAAACAGCCTTTTATCGGAATGGCTCAGAAAATACACACTTTCAATGCAGGAACATACCCGCAAAGACCAACCCGACCCCCAACACTATCCCGATGATGCCTCCGATTTTAAGCGCCCCCGGCTCCGGCCGTTCGGGTGTATGCTCAATAAACTCCCTCAGGTCATACCGGTTTATCAGGGACTCCTCGTACTCCCGGGACTCTTTATGTCCCCAGAAGTAAAACCCGACACTCACAATGATGAAAAATGAACCGAGGACGATAGACCAGGATTGTGCTGACATCTCTATCTCCTTACCATCTGCGACCTTTTGAGTCCATTGGCTATCATCGGATTTCCTGTTTCAGGGTGAATAATCCCATCCAGACCAAACTGGTATAAACCTGCTTTGAAAAGGGAATACCCGCTAATGATGTTGTACCCGTATATAATTTCTGGTCCTGAACCGCATGTTACGCACATCTGGTAACTTGGTTTGCCGAGAGCCAACCCGTATGCTGCTTTCCGCGTTTCTGGAATTTACAATCTAACATTGTTACATTATACGCACCGTTCACGAACAATTGTCAACGGATTTCAATGTTATTCTTATTAATTTATTTTGATAGAGTTCCACTAATAAAAGAGCCTCCCATCCCGGGCGGCTCTGGATATCGAACTTCGGAACCACCTGCTCCGTATTCTTACCCTCAGCCGCCGCTATACTCAGCAGGGGTGCAATTTGAACCTTTTGCGCTGAATAGCGAAAATTGTTTTTCTAGGGTTTTTTTACCGCAAACAGGGCAACCCAGTTCACCATCCAGATCATAGAAATGACGGGATATCTCACTTTTACCACCGCATTCTTTGCAAATGTATTCGTAAACAGGCATATTCCCTCCTTTTATTAGTATATGCATATATTTTAATATTTATTTGGTAAAACGTCAAGGTTTGCATAGAACAATTATTGGCAGGACCAACTGAAAGAGGGCCTTTTCGTCGTAGTCGGAAACCAAAGAATAGGGATGATTGTGGCGAGGTTCGACCAGTGGCCTAAAAGAAAGCACCTGACTGAAATTTTCAGTCTTTATGTAAATAAGGAACATCGCGGCATCGGGTTGGTGAGAAGTTGATGAGTGCCACACTTGAGAAAGCCAAGTCAGGCGGGACCGTTGTCAAGGGCGGCTTTCGGTTAACCTGGATCAAAAAATCGCGTTGAGCTTTGATCGTGTACAGGGATTCTAAATCTTAGACCGTCTGAAAAGACCCTCCGTATGAACGGCCGATTCCAAAGTAAAATGTTGATGGAAAAATTCCTTTAAGCTGCGTCACTCATAAGTAATTAAACAGCAGGGCTGTCCTTGCTACTATTCAGTCATGGAACATCGCTTGGACCTAGGGTTACTTTACCGGATTGTCTGGTTAAAAAAGATCCCACGCAAACTCCGGAATGTCACCGAGGGGTTTTGATAACCCCATGCGGGATAAAATTCAAGGCGATCGAATTCAGACAGTAACGTTTACCTGTTGGCGGCGGCCCATCTTCGAACACATGCCCCAGATGTGCATCACATTTTTTACAAAGAACCGCAGTTCGAGCCATGCCGGCAGTTTCGTCGATTTCGTTCTTTATGCTCTTCTCTGATACCGGCGCCGTAAAGCTCGGCCAGCCTGTGCCTGAATCAAATTTCGCCTTTGAACTGAAAAGTTCGTTGCCGCAATTAGCGCAAACGTAAATTCCTCTTTCTTTGAAATCATGATATTTGTTCGTAAACGGCGGTTCGGTGCCGTTCTGACGGGTCACCCGGTAAACGTCGGGAGACAGGATGCGCCTCCACTCCGAGTTACTTTTTATCACTCTGTTTTCGCTCATAATACCTCCGACACTAAAAACGGACTACTTCGTAATTCGAAATATATCGGAAAAGGCATCACAAACGCATAAAAAATCGGGGGCAATTATTACATTGTCATTAAATCAAAGGCGACAAAGTCGAATGTGGGAGAATTAGTGGGATTCTTCCCTTTCTAACCGCTTTTTCTGCTTCGGTTACGGAAAAGGAGCACGATTACGACACCCGTCAGGACCCCTGCGAAAAGGGCGACACGGAAATCCGAAGAAACGAGCCCGCCATTCAAGACCTTTTCAATCGCCAGGTAGATAAGGGCGGTGAGCAACCCGGCAAGGAAAGCAGGCAAGACGAGTCTTTTGATCATACTTTCCTTTTATTGTTGTTATAATATTTCTACACTTTTACCAGTTTTTACTATTTTAACCGTATTAAGTGGGGCCTGCTTTTATTTTTTCGCAGACCTGGAAAACAAACGCGTCAGACCTGTAACTATTATTCCTAACACCCCGATCAAGAAAGTGAACGGCAGTATGTAGAAAAGCAAGATGTATGTAGCTGGTTCGCTAGGCCATATTTTGACCATTTGATCGTGCAGGAAAAGATCGGCAGGCAACCCGAAAGCTGATAACCCTGTAAGCATGAAAAAAAACCTCAACCCTCTGGCTGCTTTGATCCGCGCCGCTGAAATGGCCAGCAAAACGCCTATCATTCCCAGAAAGAAAGTAAACGTTCCGCTGTCTCCACCCATTCGCAGAAGCCGCGGTAGCGTCAGCCCTCCAACAATCAATACCAGCAGGCACACGAAAAGTCCCCAGGAAAATTTGGTGCGCATCGTCTCAGCGTCTATCTTAACACATAAACTGTGTCATGGGTGCGGGCTCTCTCCCATGTTTTCTCCTGCGAACAGGCCACGTATGGTTTTTTCTAGCTCGCGTACTTCAGCAGAATCCCGCGGGCGGGGTCGCGGTGATTTGACCTCAATGATGCTCTTTATGCGCGTCGGGCGCCCGGAAAGAACAATGATGCGGTCCGCCATATGGATGGCCTCCGCCGAATCGTGAGTCACCAGGAGCAGGCTGACTTTCTTGCTGCTCCATATCCGCACAATCTCGTCCTGCAGCTCCTCGCGGTTTCGCATGTCGAGACCCGTTAACGGTTCGTCCATAAACAGGATCTCGGGTTCGGTGACGATGGCGCGTGCGAGCGCAACCCTTTGCTTCATCCCTCCGCTCAGTTCGTGCGGATAGGCCCCGGCGAAATCCGACAGCCCTACCAGTTCGAGGGCAGAATCAACCTCCCCAGTCTTATCCCCCTCATAAATATCCCTGTGCAGCTCCAGCGACAGTTGAACATTCTGCCGGGCGTTCCTCCAGGGCAGCAGCCTGGGTTCCTGGAAAACAACAGACACATCCCTGAGACCGCCACGGTCTTTCCCTAAATTCTCGCCATTTATCAGCACTTCGCCCGAATCGAATGGAATGAGCCCGGCGGCGACGCGGAGTATGGTAGTCTTGCCGCATCCCGAAGGGCCAAGGATACAGACCAGTTCGCCCCGCTCCACGCTGAAGCTGATGCCCGAAAGCACAGTGAGCGCGCCGTATTCCTTGCGCAAGTCTCGAATTACGAGGGCTTCAGTTCCCGGGGTTTCCATTTACGCATGTACCTTTTATCCACAAAATTGAACAAACCGTAATCGAAAATAATGATTATTATCGCAAAAGCCAAAGTCCAGCCAAAAACGTCGGCGATGCGGTAACTCTCGAAAGCGATGGAAAGCATGTAACCCATACCGCTTGTAGAACCGAAAATCTCGGCCGGGACGACGATCTTCCATGCCGTTGAAAAGCCGCTCTTCGTGGCGGCGAAAAGATACGGGTAGAGCATCGGCAGTATGACCTTACCCAGTATCCTGCCCTTGTTGCGTGTGTAGGAAGAAGCCATTTCGATGAGGTTGGCGTCAAGTTCCTTCATACCCTCCCAGACATTGATGAGGAAGAAAGGGGCGACCGCGACGGCGATGGTCAGGATGGGCGTGGTATCATGCAGACCGAACCAAAGGACGAAGACCAGGGCCCAGCATATGGTGGGAACCGCCTGCAGGAGAGGGTAGATGACGGAGCGCACGGCGGCCTCGGCCAGTTTGCTGTAGCGAGTAGCTACCCCGAGTATTATCCCGGCGAGTGCGCCGATGAAAGTACCCAGAAAAACGCGGTAAACAGTTACGCCGACATGATAGAAACCCCGAGGCGCAGTCAGTCACTGGTATAACGCGACGACCGTTTGCATCGGATTCGGCAACAGTCCGGAACGGGCAGTGGCGGCCAGTATCCACCAGGTAGCGATAAAAGACAGGATAGCCAGCGCGGGCAGAGCGAATTTACGCATGCCCGGCACTCACCCTAGCTCCGCTCCTGTAATTCATTATTTTATCCTGTGCTTTTTCACATGCCTGCAGCGGTCTCGCCGCCTGTAACAGCCAAGATTGTCATCATCCGGTTACGGGTTCTTGAAAACGACCTTGGGGTCGGGCAAAGAAGTGATGACGCCACGGTCCATGACAAACTGGAATATCGCGGTAAGTGAAGCCTGTGTCTTGCTGTCGATAAGGTTCAGGGTCGATTTAGAGTGCTCGTTGAAGACGTTCTGGTAGAAATCCGCCGTTTGCCCGTACTGAGCGGCATAAAGGGGTGCAAGTTCAGCGATATGCTGTTCGCCGTAAGTATTGGATTGCTTGAGCAGGTCATAGGCGGCTTTGACGGCAGAAGCATTCGTTTTGTGGTATGTGCTGTCCACTACCAGAAGGGAAGCCACGAAAGGGGTGCCGAAATCGCGGATAAAAGTATCGTCGATGTTCCAGATGGATTTGTAAGTCGCCGTATCCAGGTACGCCTGTACTCCGGTATTCTGCCCCAAAAGAGCGGCGTCGATGTCGCCGCTCTTAAGAAGCTGAAGAAGGAGGGTGTTGGACTTGTCTACCAGGGTTAGCTGGCTTTCGTTTATGCCGAAATCCTTTTTGAGTAAAGCGAGGAAAGCGCTGGTGCCGCTGCCGGTGAGGTCGGGCACACCTACTTTCTTGCCGACGAGATCTTTCGGGGTTGCGATCTTGCTGCCAGCGAGCGTCATGATGTAGTTGACGCCCTTGGCAGACTGCGCGCCGCTCTGGACGATAAAAGTGCTGAAGGCTTCGAGCGCAAGGTGGTTGTTCTGGGTAGCAACCGCGAAAGTGGCGGTGGAAAGACTCCCCATAGGGTAGTTACCAGCCATCATCTGGGTATCATAATCGGCAGCGAGGGTGATGTTCACGTTTACTTTTTCAGATTTGATGAGGCCTTCACGGACGCCGTAGGTGCACAGCCAGGTGTTAAAAGGGATAGCCATCACCATGTTCACGGTGGGGACCACAGCCGGGCCGTCGTCTGATTTACAAGCCAAAGCGCCAGTAGCCAGTAAAACAAGGGAAAGCATAAAGGAAATAGGGGCTAACCATCTCTTAAGTCTCAAAATTATGTCTCCTGTGAATAATTTATATATGCGCACTTCTTAAGCGGCCCATGTGTGCCACTCTCCCAAATATATCACCGGTCATCAAGCCTGTCATGAGCCCCCGGGGCCCATGTGCAAATACCTGTATGCGATGTAGAATAACCGTTGGCACTCCCGAAGGTACCAGGAGAGACCCATGCAGATTGACGATTATTTAACGCTGGTGCGCACGCGGCGAAGCGTGCGCAGGTTCAAACCTGATCCGGTACCCACCGGGGACGTCGACAAGATACTGGAAGCCGCCCGCTGGGCGATGTCCGGCGCCAACGCCCAACCCTGGGAATTCATAGTCATCGACGATCCGGGGGTGAGAGGGCGTATCGTAGATTCGTGGCTCGAACCGCGTAAAGAGGTTTACGCCGCGGAACAGGCCCGCTTCCACGAATTCCGCCACCCCAACTTCCGCAACCTAGAGGTGTCTCCGGGCTTCAGGGACGCGCCCGTATTTATCGTGGTTCTGGGCGACCGCCGCACCTACCAGGCCACCGTGCTCGCCGCCAATTACCTATGGGGCGAGGGCGGGACTGATTCCACCTATCTTAAAAACGTTGGCAACGCCACCCAGAACATCCACATGGCCGCCGCCGCGCTGGGCCTGAATTCACAGTGGGTCAGCGTCAGCCGCATCTGGGGCCAGTCACTGAAAGAGATACTGCACATTCCCGAGATACTGGACGTTCATACGCTGGTAGCCATTGGCAAGGCTGTCTGTGAGCCAAAACCAGGGCATCGAAGGCCTTTATCTGATATAGTGCACAGGAACTCCTACGACCTGTCCAAATACCGCACCGGCGAGGACATACAGCGATTCATCCTGAAACTGCGCCGGACGACGGCGCCTGGATACGACAGGTACGGAAAGGACTCTTTTGAGAGGCAAATATGACGAAAATTGACGATTTTTTAGACCTGGTGCGCTCACGCAGGAGCATTCGACTGTTCAAGGCGGACGCTAGCACGACCACAACCCGCAATAAGATAATTGAGGCCGGCCGCTGGGCCATGTCGGGTGCCAACGCCCAGCCGTGGGAATTCGTGGCTGTCAGGGACCCGGGGTTGCTGGCAAAACTGGCGGATTCCTGGTTGGGGCCCCACAAGGAGATGTATGCCATCGAGCAGTCACGGGTAGAGGCGTTGCGCCTCACGCCACTGCGCGAATTCGCGAGCACGGCCGCCTTCAAAAGCGCTCCGGCGCTGATCATTATCCTCGGCGACAGAAGAACCTACCAGATCGGAAGAGCACACGTCTGAACTCCAGTCACATTCAGAAATC
>CAZMDI010000042.1:0-8288 GCA_964564995.1 uncultured Dehalococcoidales bacterium | reverse complement strand
ACCATTTGCAGTGTTTTGACACGCGGTAACCTGGTCGCCACTCAATTCCATCCCGAGAAGAGCGGCGAATTAGGCCTCAGGTTTTACGCTAACTTTGTAAAAATGGCGTCGGAGACAACGCAGTGTTGACCAGACGCATCATACCGTGCCTGGACGTAAAAAATGGAAGGGTCGTAAAAGGCACCAGTTTTGTCCAGTTAAAGGATGCAGGGGACCCCGTTGAGCTGGCTGACTTTTATTACAAGGCGGGAGCCGATGAGTTGGTTTTTCTGGATATAACTGCTACTCCGGAAGGGCGCCAGACGTTGGCCGGCGTGGTGGAACGGATATCGGAAAAGGTATTCATGCCTCTTACGGTAGGGGGTGGGCTTCGCACCATCCAGGATATCCATAAATTGCTGCGGGCCGGCGCCGATAAAGTTTCCCTGAACACTTCAGCAGTCATAAATCCAACCCTCATTTCTGAGGGGGCGGACCGCTTCGGCAGCCAGTGCATGGTTGTGGCGATCGACGTTAAAAAGAATGAGGGCGAAAAACCCTGGTGGCAGGTATATGTCTCTAGTGGACAGAAACCGGTGCAGTTGGATGCTGTTGAATGGGCCAGGAGGGCTGTTGAGCTGGGAGCCGGCGAAATATTATTGACGAGCATGGATGCCGACGGGCACTGTACGGGTTATGATCTCGAGCTCACCCGTGCCATTTCTGAAGCAGTGAATGTGCCGGTGATTGCGTCGGGCGGCGCAGGTTCGCTTGAAGATCTTTACGAAGCACTGGTTGAAGGCAAAGCCGATGCTGTCCTAGCCGCAAGTATTTTCCACTACGGGACATACACCATAGCGCAGGCGAAAGAATTCCTCACAAAAAAGGGTGTGCCCGTACGTCTTTGTTAACTTTAAGTAAAAGCGAATGAGCCGCCTGTTTATAATCGCACATGCAGAATTGGCCCGGAGACTTTCCCGAGAATTCGAAGCGGAAGGTTTTAGTTGCTACACCTCTGCGCCCTCCGAAGACGTCAGCCATATCGGGGCGGAGGTCTTTCTTGTAGAAGTGGAAGGTGCCCAGTCATTCGAGCAAACCGAAAAAATTTGCAGTTCTCTGAAACTGGAACGCCGACTGCCTCTTATCGCCCTGATCAGCCGGAAGTCTCTTGTAGCCCGCCCGGGTGAACTCAAAACCCTTCCCTGTGACGATTTTGTCATGGAACCATACGACAAACAGGAACTCCTGCTGCGTGTGAAGAAAATCATCGGAAACGAGAACCATGCTACGGACAAGTTGCTGATTGCCGGAGATCTGATAATCAATACTACCCAGGCTGAGATTTTTTTACGCGGGAAGGCGATCGACCTCACTTTTCGTGAATACGAATTACTGCGCTTCCTTGCAAGCCACCCTGGCCGCATGTATTCCCGCGATGCGCTGCTCAACCACGTTTGGGGGTATGACTATTTCGGAGGGGACCGCACAGTAGATGTTCATATCAGGCGTCTGCGGAGCAAGATCGAGGACGCCGGTCACAGCTTCATAGATACAGTGCGCAACATGGGTTACCGTTTCCGAAAGCAAGAGGACGCCGACAGGTGAGTTCAAGCAGGGTTAGTATTTTTCCTTAACATGTGAGGTTCCGGTGAATGATGCATGGGAGCGCTTATCCATGTATTAGCGATCTGACCACCAGCTAGATTTTCCTGAGTTTGAAAAATATTTTTAATATAACCGTAATCATCAAGAAACTATAAACCATAAAACGGGGTATGAATTATCAAGAATACGTTACCGTTCGATGAATCCCGTGTTAACTGTCAATTGTGTCGAGCGGCAATTGGTCCCGTACGTAACATTCCCGAAACATCTGTCCTATAGAATAGGTTCAATTCTATTTTGTAGGGGGTTGCCATGCCTATAAACTCCGGTGACACCGCCTGGCTTTTAGTTTCGGCGGCGATGGTGCTGTTCATGACGCCGGGTCTGGCTTTCTTTTACGGCGGTATGACGCGGCGCAAGAATCTGCTTTCGACTCTCATGATGAGCTTTGTGATGATAGGTATCGTAGGAATCATCTGGGTCCTCTACGGTTACAGCCTCGGTTTCGGACCTGACCTGGGTGGGTTTATCGGTAACCTCAGTTTTCTCGGTATGAAAGGGGTCGGACCGTTACCCTCAGCTTACGCGGCGACCGTACCACAATCGGCGTATGCGATGTATCAGGGTATGTTCGCCATCATCACGGTGGCACTCATCACCGGTTCGGTTGTTGAACGTATCAAGTTTAGCTCTCTTATCGTTTTCGCCGTTGCATGGATGACTTTAATTTACACGCCGGTAGCGCACTGGGTTTGGGGCAACGGCTGGTTATACAAACTCGGGGCCCTGGATTTTGCCGGAGGCACGGTGGTTCATATCAACGCCGGCGTCTCTGCTCTGGCCTTGGCTATGTTGCTGGGAAAGCGCAAGGGATTTCCTCAGGATCCTATGGAACCCAACAATATCCCTCTGGTTGTGCTGGGTGCAGGTATCCTATGGTTTGGCTGGTTCGGGTTTAATGCCGGAAGCGCGCTTGCAGCTAACGGGGTGGCGGCATCTGCCTTTCTCAACACGAATACAGCAGCAGCAGCAGCTTCACTTACCTGGATGTTTCTCAGTTGGAGGCAGCGTAAACCGGCGGTACTCGGTGCTGTTACCGGCGCGGTAGCCGGGCTGGTGGCAATCACTCCTGCGGCGGGCTATGTAACCCCCATGGCAGCGATCGCCATTGGCATTGTAGTGTCTTTCATCAGTTTCTATTCTCTGATTCTGATCAAGAACAAGATTAAGTTCGATGATGCCCTGGACGTTTTCGCATGTCATGGTATGGGGGGCATATGGGGCGCTATCGCGACCGGCATCTTTGCCACCACCGCGATAAATACCAGCAGTTCGGGCGCGGTGGACGGCAACTGGATTCAAATCCTCAGGCAGTTGGCTGCCGTGGGAGCCGTAGCCGGCTTCGCCTTCGTAGGGACTTTAATCATAGGCAAGATAATCGACAAGACACTCGGCCTGCGTGTCAAACCTGTCGATGAAATCGTCGGGCTTGATATTTCGCAGCACGGTGAAAGGGCTTACGGGGGGTTGATGAGATGAAAAAGGTAGAGGCCATCATTCGCGAAGAAAAACTGGAAGCCGTCAAGAAAGGGCTGGAAGATATCGGCTACATGGGCATAACCGTTACCGAGGTTTCGGGCCGAGGCCATCAAAAAGGGTTGGTGTTGCAATGGAGGGCTGGGGAATACAGGGTGGATCTGCTTCCCAAGCTCAAAATTGAAGTGGTTGTTCTTGATAATGATGTTCCCAAGGTGACTTCTTCAATCATGTTCGCTGCGCGAACCGGGGAGATGGGCGACGGCAAGATATTTATCAGTCATGTAGAAAACGTAATTCGTATACGAACTGGAGAAGAAGGTATGGATGCTGTGTAGCCCCTTCAATCGAGTCCTGCGGACTGGGGCTGGAATATATTGCTAGCGTGACTGGCAATCCTGTAATATGGTGGAAATAATCGAGAGATACAATTTGGTACATATACGAAAGAAGGCGTATTAGGCACCCTCCCGTAGAGAAAATATAAAAGGAGAGATATGAAACCTGAAGAAGTTATTAAGTATTGCAATGACAACGGCGTTAAATTTATCGACCTAAAATTCAACGACCTGCCCGGACTCTGGCAGCACTTCTCCATCACACTCGCCGAGATTTCCGATGATTTCTGGAAGGGCGGAATCGGTTTCGACGGCTCCTCCATCCGGGGTTTCCAGGCGATCAACGAGAGCGACATGCTGCTTATGCCTGATGCCTCGACCGCAGTCCTCGATCCTGCATGCGAAACTCCCACCCTTTCCATTATCTGCGACGTATATGATCCCATGACCAAAAAACCCTACAGCCGCGACCCCCGCTATATCGCGCGCAAGGCCGAGGCCTATCTGAAAAGCACCGGCATCGCCGATACTGCCTATTTTGGCCCCGAATTCGAATTTTTCATCTTCGATAACGTCCAGTTTGAGCAGAACGAGCACTCTGCTTTCTATAATGTCGACTCCTCAGAAGGCGCATGGAATACGGGCCGGGAAGAGAACATCGATACCGACGGCAATTCTCATAACCTTGGCTACAAACCGCGCTACAAGGAAGGTTATTTCCCAGTTTCCCCTATCGATTCACTGCAGGAACTGCGCAGCAAAATCGTCCTCAAGATGATGGAAACCGGGCTGCCCATCGAAGTCCATCATCATGAGGTTGCAACCGCTGGACAGTGTGAAATTGATATGCGCTATACCACCCTGGTCAAAATGGCCGACCAGATGCAGTGGTTCAAGTACATCGTAAAGAATGTTTGCAAGGCGAATGGCAAAGTCGCTACCTTCATGCCGAAGCCCCTCTTCAAGGACAATGGTTCCGGCATGCATGTCCATCAGTCCCTGTTCAAGGAAGGCAAGAACACCTTCTTCGATGCCGCCGGGTATGCGCTTATCAGCCAGACGGCCAAGTATTACATCGGCGGCCTGTTGAAGCACGCTGACGCGCTGATGGCTATCTGCGCCCCAACCACCAACTCTTACAAGAGGCTTGTCCCCGGCTACGAAGCCCCGGTTAATCTGGTGTATTCCGCCCGAAATCGATCGGCTTCGGTCCGCATCCCCATGTACAACGAGAATCCGAAAGCCAAGCGGCTCGAGTTCCGCTGTCCCGACGCCACTGCCAACGGCTACTTGTGCCTAGCCGCCCTCCTGATGGCGGGTCTTGACGGCATACAGAACAAAATCGATCCCGGCGATCCCCATGACATGAATCTCTATGAACTGTCCAAAGAAGAAGCGGCGAAGATCCGCACCGTTCCGGGCTCACTTGACCAGGCCCTGATCGCACTGGAGGAAGACCATGACTTTCTTTTGAAAGGCGGGGTCTTCACCCAGGATGTCCTCGATGTATGGATCGAATACAAGCGGACACAGGAAGTGGACGCCATCCGCATGCGCCCGCATCCCTACGAGTTCCACATGTATTTCGACATTTAACTTTCATTTCAGAAAAAAGAGGGCTGCCAATTAACGGCAGCCCTCTTCTGTTGTTTCCGGAAGCGTGATGCCGAAAGGGGGCTTTCCAGCCCGGGTTGCTGTGTTATAATTAACGCAATCATCGATAGGAGGTTGCCCATGCCTGCTAAATCAAACGCTGATTCAAAAGCCTATGTTCTGAAACAGTGCAAAGAACAGGATGTAAGATTCATTCGCATCTGGTTCACGGATGTTCTGGGTATGCTCAAGAGCTTCGCCATCAACGTAGAAGAACTCGAGGGTGCGCTTGAAGAAGGCATGGGTTTCGACGGGTCATCGATCGAAGGATATACGCGAATAGACGAGAGCGATATGATAGCGATGCCTGACCCCGATACATTCCGTATCCTCCCATGGAGACCTAGAGAGCATAACGCCGTAGCGCGTATGTTCTGCGATGTTCAATTGCCCGAGGGCACACCGTTTGAAGGTGATCCGCGTTATGCTCTGAAGAAAGTTCTTAAAAGGGCCGCTGATATGGGCTACACTTTCTATGTCGGGCCAGAACTGGAATATTTTTATTTCAAGAAAGATCCAGAAGGTAAATTGCCTCAGGGCACCGAGTTTCTGGACGCTGGTGGGTATTTTGACCTGACGCCCCTTGATGAAGCCTCCGATCTCAGGCGTGATACCGTGCTAACGCTGGAACAGATGGGCATAGGCGTAGAATATTCTCATCACGAGGTGGCCCCCTCTCAGCACGAAATTGACATGCGGTACACGGACGCTCTAACGATGGCCGACAATGTTATGACTTACCGGTTGGTAGTTAAAGAAATAGCCTATCAGAACGGTGTCTACGCGACTTTCATGCCTAAGCCGGTTTTCGGTGTGAACGGTTCGGGGATGCATGTGCACCAGTCGTTGTTCAAGGGAGAGTCGAATGCTTTCTTTGATAAAAATGATCCCTATCATCTTTCCAAACTGGCCCGAAGTTATGTTGCTGGCTTGTTGGCCCATGCGCCCGAGATCACGGCAATCACTAGCCAATGGGTGAATTCATACAAGAGGCTGGTTCCGGGTTATGAAGCTCCTGTATATATTTCGTGGGCACGAAGAAACCGCTCCGACCTGGTACGCGTGCCTCAGTACAAGCCTGGTAAGGAGAAAGCAACTCGAGTTGAATATCGCTCGCCCGATCCAGCTTGCAACCCATACCTGACTTTTGCGGTGATGCTGACGGCCGGACTGGATGGTATCGAAAAGGGGATGGTGCCTCCTGATCCAGTGGAGGAGAATGTCTATGAAATGACTCCTTCCCAGCGGAAAAAGCGCGGTATCAAGACCCTTCCCTCTAACCTCATGGAAGCCGTCGAGTTGGCGGAAAAAAGCGAGATTGTGCGAAAAGCCCTCGGCGACCATATCCTGAACGCTTTCGTAGAGAACAAGAAACGGGAGTGGGACCAGTTCCGCGTGCAGATAACCGATTACGAAATCGCCCGTTATCTGCCTATTCTTTAAGAGTTGCTCGCATATTTTACGAAAGGCGTCCTTTCTTTGTTATCCAGTGGGTTTTGCCGTAAGATATAAATAAGATGGGTGTTTTGGAAGACGTCGCGCTCGGGTTCGGCGTCATCGGTGTGGTGGTCGTTGGACGGGGCATTGCCGATAACTTACCATTATCTCATAGCATGTGCTGGAACAGGTGACAGTCCTGTTGGTCACAGTTGGGATAGAGATAATCCAAGGCTTTTTCTGACCTGTGACATCGAACACAACAGCAACTGAGAGTGTCATTCGGCGAATTTCTTGGTTTAAGGGATTATTATGATTGAACGACCTGTTTTCATTACCGATTTCAGTCTGGAAAAAACCGAGGAATTGATGTCGTCCCTCGGCGAGCCCACTTATCGGGCCAAAGCTCTGCTGGCCTGGGTTTACCAGAAGCGCGCCGCCAATTTCAACGATATTACGGATTTCCCCAGGGCCCTCAGGGATAAATTGATCCAGACGATTAAAGTTTCGAGCGTGGAAGAAGTCGAAGTCCAGAAAGCCAAGGACGGTACCGTAAAAGCCCTGCTTGGCCTCTGGGAAGGACGCACCATCGAAACCGCCCTGCTACCCTCCTCCACCGGGCAATACACGGTTTGCGTTTCCAGCCAGGTGGGGTGTGCCACAGGATGTCCTTTCTGCGCGACGGGCCAGCAGGGATTCGAGCGAAATCTGGGGGTTTCCGAAATATGCGACCAGGTGCTCTACTTCGCGAGACGACTGGGGGACAAAGGCGCGATCTCCAACATAGTATTTATGGGCATGGGCGAACCATTCGCTAATTATCTCGACGTAATGTCGGCAGTGGAACATCTCAACGCACCGTGGGGTTTTGGGCTCGGGGCGCGCAACATCACTATTTCTACGGCCGGGCATGTACCCGGCATCGAGAAGCTCAGCAAGGAGAAGCTCCAGCTGGGCCTTGCCGTCTCGCTACACGCAGCTAACAATGATCTCAGGAATAAACTCGTTCCGCTCAACCGAAAATATCCCCTGGAGAAACTCATACCGGCTTGCGCGGCATACATTGAGGCGACCGGTCGGCGGATGACTTTCGAGTACTGCTTGTTCGAGGGAATCAACGACAGCGTGGTGCAGGCGCGCGAACTCGCACACATGTTACGCGGGATGAACTGCCACGTGAATCTTATCGCCGCCAACGAGACCCTGGGCTGTGACTACAAGCCGCCCAAACCTGAAGCCGTCATAGCCTTCGAAGATGAATTGAAGCGGCTCCACATAACCGTTACCCTCAGGAGAAGTTTTGGCCGGGATATCAAAGGCGGCTGCGGGCAGCTTAAAAGTCGCGCCTGATCCTGACGTTCCGTCACCTTCTAAAATAAAGCGGGGAGCTTCTGGACAGAAGCTCCCCGCTTTGGTATTCACGCGCCCTCCAGAAGGGCTCAGGCTTGAATCTAGGCGGGTTTGGCCCCCGGCAGGTCCATAGACTCAACCACCAGGTCCATCATCGAACTGATACGTATGCCGAGATTATTTTTTTCATTGAGCATTTCTATTTGAAGCCGGCAGTTTTCGCAGGGGGTTACAAGCACTTTAGCCCCCGTTTTGCGTATCTGTTCGACTTTCTTTTGTCCGCTCACCTCGCGTAAGGTGTCGAACTCGCTTTCCGCCACAAGGCCCCCGCCGGCCCCGCAGCACCACTGTTTTTCGCGGTTGGGGGTCATCTCGCGGTAATCGGCAGCC